>DATDNS010000303.1:0-12330 GCA_036518155.1 Bacteroidota bacterium | reverse complement strand
CGATTGCATCGGGTGCGATCAGTGCTCGATGGCGTGTCCTGTTGACTGCATCACGATCGAGACGATCAAAGCGACCCCCGATCAGGATTTGGGCGTCACTTCGACGGGAAACAAGAAACGTCTCCACGTGCCAAGATTTGATATCGACATCGCGAAATGCTGCTATTGCGGACTTTGCGTCCCGCCGTGCCCGACAGAATGTATCGTGATGACGGATGTCTATGAGTTCTCCGAGTTTGACAGGAAAAACCTGGTTTACAATTTCAGCAGAATGACTCAGGCTGAAATTGCCGTCGCACAGGAGAAGGCCCGCAAGGCTGACGAAGAAGCTGCGGCGAAGAAAGCCGTTGCGGCGGCAGCTGCAGCTTCGGCCAAGGCGGCACCGGCACAGCCGAAGCCCGAAACACCCCCGTCTCCACCGCAAACGACTTAGGAAAACGACAACGGTTATGGATCTGTTTACGATCATCTTTTATCTCTTTGGACTGCTGACCCTCGTCTCGGGATCTGTTGTGGTGTTCTCGAAAAATATTGTGCGTTCGGCCTTTTCATTGCTCTTCACATTCTTTGGTGTGGCAGGACTCTACGTGCTGCTCATGGCTGATTTTCTTGCGATCACGCAGCTCATGATCTACGTCGGCGGTATTCTGGTTCTCGTGATCTTCGGTGTAATGCTGACAAGCCGTCAAATCAATGTCGATGCAAAAACAGGAACGATCCAGACGGTTCCGGCGATCCTCATCGTTGCCGCAATCGCAGGGACCCTCGTCGGAACGTTTTTTTCGACGGAATGGCCCCGCTTTGGCACGCTGCCCGAAACGCTTTCGAGCGGAAAAACCATCGGTACCATGCTGCTGACCAGCTACCTGTTGCCGTTTGAAATCGCCTCGGTTGTTCTCCTGGTTGCGCTGATCGGCGCGGCGATGATTGCACGGAGGGAAAAGAAGGCATGAACATAACGATGAATGAAGTTCTGACATTTCTGCGTACTCCGGGCCTGACGCACTTCCTGATTATCAGTGCTCTCCTGTTCTCGATGGGGATCTTTGCCATCCTGACCCGGCGGAATGCAGTGATGGTTTTGATGGGTATCGAACTCGTACTGAATGCCGCAAATATCAATTTCATTGCATTTTCCCGGTACTCAACCGGCACGTTCGACGGCCAGGTGATAGCCATTTTCGTGATCATTCTCGCCGCAGCGGAAGCTGCCATTGCTCTGGCGATCGTGCTCAACATCTATCAGAATTTCAACACCGTCAACGTTGACGAAATCAACCAATTGAAGGACTAATGCTTCCCGGGATTGCAACCGGGAATCGATAACTGAAAATCGAGGAAATGGCCCAAGAAACGCTGATCACGCTCTCGTTAGCAGTACTCCTTCTCCCGCTCTTCAACTTCGTGCTTCTGATTTTCTTCAGCCGAAGATTGCCGCGCCAGGGGGACTGGATCGCGACTTCGCTGCTCTTCGTCAGTCTCGCACTTTCCGCAGTCATCCTTTATACAAAGTTGAATTCGTTTCACGATGAGACCATCCAGGCAACGTTTACGTGGGTGAACTTCGGAACCGTGCCGGGAATTGGGCCGTTCTCGTGGACTCTTGGGTTTGCGATCGACAACCTCTCTGCAATCATGCTGGTTGTGGTCAATATCGTGAGTTCACTGGTCCACCTCTTTTCCATCGGCTACATGCAGGGTGACGTCCGCTACGGAAGATATTTTTCCTATCTCGGCGTCTTTACCTTTTCGATGCTCGGCATTGTCCTTACGAACAATTTCTTTTTGATGTATGTGTCGTGGGAGCTCGTCGGCCTGAGCTCGTATCTCCTCATCGGCCACTGGTTCGAGAAAAAGTCCGCTTCGGATGCATCGAAGAAGGCCTTTGTCGTCAACCGCATCGGTGACGTGGGGATGTTCATCGGTATCATGATCCTCTACGCAAATTTCAACACCTTTTCGTTCGACGCCATCTTCGGAGCGATCAAGGCCGGCCATATTCCCTTCGGGAGCGAGGCCTGGCTGACAGCCGCCGGTATTCTGATTTTCTGCGGCGCGATCGGAAAATCCGCACAATTTCCGCTGCACGTCTGGCTGCCCGATGCGATGGAAGGTCCCACGCCGGTGAGCGCTCTCATCCACGCGGCTACCATGGTTGCCGCAGGCGTTTACCTTGTCGCACGGACATTCGTGATGATGACCGGCGATGCCCTGACGGTGATCGCCTACATCGGCGCCATCACGGCGTTCATTTCAGCAACGATCGCAATCGCGCAGAATGACATCAAGAAAGTTTTGGCGTATTCAACGGTGAGTCAGCTCGGGTATATGGTGATGGGACTTGGCGTCGGGGCATACACTGCGGGGTTCTTCCACCTCACGACGCACGCGATGTTTAAAGCAGGACTCTTCTTGTGCTCAGGCTCAGTGATCCACGCGATGCATCACGCATTGCACCACGCCAACGATCATCATACCGATGCGCAGGACATTCGGAACATGGGCGGGCTGAGGAAGACCATGCCGGTGACGTTCCTGACGTTCCTCATTTTCTCTCTTGCAATCTCGGGAGTTCCGTTCACGTCCGGATTTCTGAGCAAAGATGAAATCCTGGCCGGGACTCTCGCGTACGGCAATTTGACCGGACATTATCTCATTCCTGTCATCGGGTTTTTTGTTGCCGGCCTGACGGCATTCTACATGTTCCGGCTCGTCATCCTGACATTTCTCGGCGAACACAAAGATCAACACCGTGTTGAAGCTCTGCACGAATCGCCGAAGGTCATGACGATCCCGCTTGTCGTCCTGGCCACGCTTTGCTTCTTCATGTTCTTCACCGGCAACCCCAATCCATTTTCCAACCAGGGCTGGTTTACGCACGCCATCGAGAGACCGACAAGCGTGGTGCCGGCAACCGTGGCAGCGCCGGGAAATGAAGCATTCGAAGAAGCCCTTCATCACGCTCACGTCCCGGCGATGATCCTGTCGTTGACAATTGCGGGGCTGGGCATTCTCATAGCGTTTGCGACATACTACTGGAAGAAAATCAGCGCCGACGCGGTAGCCGGAGCACTGAAACCCGTGCACCAGTTCTTCCTCAACAAATGGTATTTTGATGAACTGTACGAGTGGTTGTTCGTCGGCGGGACGAAAGGATTTGCAAACGTCCTTCGGTGGTTCGATAACACAATAATCGACGGCTTTGTCAATGGTGTTGGCAGGTGGACGATGGCGGTAACGCGTGGAACCAAAGACACCTGGGAGGAGGGACACGTCGGCGCAGTCGTCTATATGGTCGTCATCGGTGCGGTTGCGTTGTATACCGGTTGGCTGGCAGGCTCGGCATTCCTGCCAACGGCCGTGGGAATCGCCGGCTTAATCGGCTACGGCCTTCTGGCTCTTGCCATAGCGGCGTTAACATTCTTTTTGTTCTACGTCGGTGTGGGTGGATTTGACAACAAAATTGTCGACGGTCTTGTGAACCTTGTTGCGTACCTTGCGGGCTTCTTTGGTCTGTTGGGGCGCAGATTCCAAACGGGCAAAATTCAAACCTATCTTGCATTAGTGTTGTTTGCAGTGATGGTCTTCTTCTTGTGGTTCCGAAATCCCTAGGTGGCGACTTCCGGCGGCGTTGCATCCCGCCATATTCATTGCACAGAAAGTTTTTTTCAGAGGAGTAGATTCGAATGGAATTCAATATTTTCGGAATCGGTGTCCTGACCTGGATAACGTTCTTGCCGATCCTCGGTATGATCGCGGTATTGATGATCCCGAAGGGGAGCGAAACGGCAATGAAATGGACAGGCGCCCTTGTCACATTCCTCCAGCTCGTCCTCGCAGTGTTCATTTATCTCAAATTCAACAGAGGAATGACCGGGATCAATACTGTGGAGGGGATGCAGTTTGTTCAATTATCCAACTGGATCGACATCAAGAGTGTTGCGTGGTTCGGGAGAATCCACATCGAATACTTCATGGGGATCGACGGACTCAGCGGACCGATGGTGATTCTTACGGCTCTTATCAGCTTCATCGCGGTCTTCGCGTCGTGGAACATTCCGAAAGCCTTCAAGGGCTACATGGCGATGCTTCTTCTTCTCGATACCGGGATGATGGGTGTCTTTGTTGCGCTCGATTTCTTCCTCTTCTACATTTTCTGGGAGTTGATGTTGCTGCCGATGTACTTCCTCATCGGCGTCTGGGGAGGACCACGAAGGGAATACGCGGCGATCAAGTTCTTCCTCTACACGTTGCTTGGAAGTGTTCTCATTTTGCTTGCAGTCATTGCGCTCTATTTCAGCGTCAGTGTCATCGACCCCGCAACGGGTGAGAAGATGCATACCTTTAACATGCTGGCGATGATGAACCCTGCAAATTTTGAACCAAATTCTTTGCTCGCCGGTGCGGGGACTCATCTCAGATTGCTCGCGTATATTGCTCTGTTCATTGGTTTCGCCATCAAGGTGCCCATATTTCCGTTCCACACGTGGTTGCCCGATGCCCACGTCGAGGCTCCGACGGCGATTAGCGTCATCCTTGCGGGCGTTCTGCTGAAAATGGGAACGTATGGATTAATTCGAGTGAACTTTCCGATCTTCCCGGAAATTGCGCAACAGATGGCTGTTCCTCTCGGCATCCTTGCGTTTATCAACATTGTCTATGGAGCACTGTGCGCGATGGCACAGACGGATTTCAAGAAACTCATCGCCTACTCCAGTGTCAGCCATATGGGTATCGTTTTGTTGGGCATGGCTGCAATGAACACCC
Source organism: Bacteroidota bacterium (assembly GCA_036518155.1). Lineage (GTDB taxonomy): Bacteria > Bacteroidota > Ignavibacteria > UBA10030 > UBA10030 > JADGQA01. The sequence continues at coordinate 7,563 of DATDNS010000303.1, read as the reverse complement.
AAGGAATGATGGGGGCGGTGTTCCAGATGTTCAATCACGGAACGATTACCGCAATGCTCTTCCTCATCGTTGGCGTTATTTACGACCGTGCTCACACACGCGACCTCAATGCGTTCGGCGGGTTGGCAATCACGATGCCGAAGTACACCGGGATTATGACCGTGGCGTTTTTTGCAGCGTTAGGACTCCCGGGTCTCAGCGGATTCATTTCCGAGGCGTTTTCCTTCCTCGGGGCATTCCGTGTTGACAGTCTTCGTGTCATCACCATGCTTTCGACGCTCGGGATCGTTTTGACGGCAGCGTACATGCTCTGGACTCTCCAGCGGGTGTTTCTTGGAGCGCCAAATGAAAAGTGGGCCTCGTTACCGGATATCAACGGTCGGGAACTCTTTACCCTTGTCCCGCTTGCCGTCATCGTCCTCATCCTCGGAATCTATCCCTCGTTCATGCTCGATTTGATGACGTCTTCAATGAACCATCTTGTGACCGTTATGGCACAATCCGGTTCTGTCGCACTTGTTCCTTAACTGTTGTATTTGTGAACTATGACAGATCAAATTATTGAGAGTGTTGCAAGGTTTCTTCCTGAAACCGCCTTGTCGGTCACGTTCTGTTTGTCTATTCTCACGGGGTTGATCGCCCGGAAACGTCCCCAAGCGGTTGCCTACGTCGCCTTCCTGGGGATTTTTGCATCGGTCGTTCTTGCGGTTCGTCAGCTCGGCATTTCCGAATCGGTTTTCTCGGGGATGATCTCTGTCGATCCGTTCGCAGTGTTCTTCAAAATCCTTGTCGGAGTCTGTGCACTTATCATTATTGTCTTTTCATTCTTCTCAGCCGAGGTCCGGTCAACTGTCCGAAGAATGGGGGAATATTTTTCACTGATCGTCTCGATGACGCTGGGGATGTTTCTCATGGCCGGTGCATCGAACCTGCTTATGATGGTCCTCGCTCTTGAGCTCACGAGCCTCTCGTCCTATATCCTTGCCGGGTACACAAAGGAAGCAAGCGATTCCAGCGAGGCCGCGTTGAAATACATACTTTACGGCGCCCTTTCATCCGGCGTGATGTTGTACGGCATTTCGATTCTTTATGGATTGACGGGGGCTGCAGACTTCACGGGAGTGAACAGAGCGTTGGCGCTCGGGAATGTCAGCACGATTACGCTCCTCATTGCAACGATCTTCATCATCGTCGGTTTCGGGTACAAGATTTCGGCAGTCCCATTTCACTTCTGGACACCCGATGTGTACGAAGGCGCGCCGATCACCATTACCGCATTCCTTTCCGTGGCTTCCAAGGCAGCCGGATTCTCGATGATGATTCGCTTTTTCAAGGTTACGTTCCTCGATACGCATATCGTTGGACTTCCCGCAGGAATCTGGGCGTCTCTCCCGGGGTTCGAATGGAACAAGCTTCTGGCGATCCTTTCCGTTCTGACGATGACGCTCGGCAATCTCGTCGCCGTCTGGCAGAATAATTTGAAACGGCTCCTTGCGTATTCGAGCATTGCACACGCAGGGTATATGCTGATGGGTGTGGTGATCCTGAGCGACAAGGGGATTGCCGCTGTACTGATCTATTTCGTGGTCTATCTCTTCATGAACCTCGGGGCTTTCCTCGTGGTGATGATGGTGGCGAACAAGACGGGAAGCGAAGACATCGACACGTATAAAGGGCTGGGCTACCGGTCACCACTGGTGGGCGTGGCAATGGTCATATTTTTTATTTCCCTCACCGGATTGCCGCCTACGGCAGGGTTCATCGGCAAACTGTATCTCTTTGCCGCTCTTCTGGACGCAAAATGGATATGGTTGGCGATCGTCGGCGCGATCAACAGCGTCATTTCGTTGTATTACTATGTGCGTGTTCTGCGCAATATGTTCCTCCGCGATCCGGAAGGCAGCAAAGAACCGCTGGTATTCTCGAAACCACAGCTTGTGCTCCTCGTGGCCTTAATGGTGCCAACAATTCTCTTTGGCCTCTATTTTACTCCCATTGTTAATTTCGCAAACGCTTCAGTCTTGATGTTCGGTATTCGTTAAGAGAACCATCACTCGTTGCGGTAACGTCAGGACTCCTTTCCTGAATGCCTGCACGTCTCTTGGTGTTGGAACTCGATTGATATTTGGTTAGATTGGCCGAACAGACGTCTCGGTTTTCCTTCCATCGCGCACCCAGAAACGAGTCGACATTTTTTCGGAGAAGACCTCTTTTGGCGCAATCGGGCCTCAGAATATTGCTGATCGACGATGATGAGAAATTTACCTCGGGGATCGTCGACCGGCTCAAGAAAGAATTCGATTACGATGCTGTCGCCGTGCCGAATGTCAAGCTTGCGGCAGAGAAGCTTGAAACCACGAGTGCAGGTATCGATGTCATTCTTGTGGATTATGAATTGCCGGGAATGAATGGTCTCGAGTTCCTGCAATGGATGAAGAAAAACAGCACGCAGACGCCCGTCGTGATGCTTACGGCGTCCGGATCAGAGATGGTGGCAGTCGAAGCCATGAAACTGGGGGCGTATGACTACGTCCGGAAGGAAGAACTTGACCTGAAACACCTTGCCCACGTTCTCGAGGTCACGAGCGAACGTCATCAATTTCGTGTTGATCAGGAGTTTGAGCGCGAACGCTTGCGCGAGATGGCGCTCAACACTCAGGCGACCGACAAAGCACGTGATGTTCTCAACACAATTACTCCTCCTCTCAACACTGCGCTGGCAAACATCGATTACGAGATTGAGGTCAAAGCGGAAGAAATGCTCCGGGGGTTGAATCCGTCGGCGCGGACGAAGGTCAAAGGTGTCCTGGACGAAGTGCTGAAGGAGGTGCGGGTTCTCGAGATGAGCGTTCGCGGTCTCCTTACACTTTACAGGATTCTCTATGCGCACCACAAGGAAGAGGACGAAATCGAGGAAATCCGAAAAGAGGTGGAAAAAAGACTCAAGTCGCAGCGTGAACCATAGACTGTTCACAACACGGACAGCCAATAGTTGTTATGAACGCCGGTCTGTAGTTCGGTCGCGTACTCGTTCATACACGAGGCGGACACCCTCAAGGACAAGGGACGGTTCCCAGTGGAGGGGAAGCTTCGAATAGTCACAAATGAATTTTGAAAATCCTCCCGTCGCAATCAGCTTACCTTCAGTTGCTTCGCGCTTTTTGAGTTCACGTTGCAGTCTCCCGATCATTCCTTCCATTGCATCGACCGCACCATAGAGGATTCCAGCCTGCATACTGCTCGTCGTATCAGTGCCAATGAGCGAGGAAGGAAACCGGAGTTCCACCTTGGGCAATTTTGCGGCCCGCCGGTGAAGATCGGCCGCGGATGTCTCAATGCCCGGAGCAATCACCCCTCCCAAATAATCACCGTTCTTCGCCACGACGTCGTATGTGGTCGCCGTTCCGAAATCGATGATGATGAGAGGCCCCCCGTGTTTGGCAAAGGCTGCGATGGCGTTGCAGAGCCGGTCGGCGCCCACGGCCTTTGGGTCGTCATAGTGGATGGATATTCCCAACCTGACTTCCGAGCTCACGATGAGGGGATCGGTCTGGAAATACTTACGCGTCATGGCCGCGTAGATGTCGGTGAGGTCGGGGACAACAGAGGAAATCCCGATGCCATCAATGCGTTTGGGATCAATTCCTGCGTCCGTCAAAAACAACCGGACAGATGTACCCACTTCATCTTCCGTGTGTTGAAGGGAGCTCGAAATGCGCCAGTCAAAGAGGAGCTTTTCCCGCTCAAAAACCCCAAGGACGGTGTGTGTATTCCCAATGTCGATTGCAAGGACCATGATAGCGTCGTCAAACGGAATTCTCAGTTGACTACTGTGACATCCCCCGCGTAGAATGTCGATGTGCCCTCCGGCGTCTTGATCACAAGTCCACCTTCGGGGTCAAGATGAAGTGCCGTTCCGGAAACAATGTTCTCGCCGTATGATACGGTTACCGGTTTGCCGAACATGCTGCAGTGTGCATTCCATTCTTCCATGATTTTGTGCGCGCTTCCTTTTTGGATGACTGGCAGCAGTCCGTCGGCTTCCTGGAGAAGCGTTCGCAGGACTTCAACGCGGTCGTATTTCTTGCCGCATTCTCTGAACAGAGATGTCGCACGGTCGTTGAGATCGTCCGGAAAGGTCTCCTGATTCACGTTGATGCCGATTCCGACAATGGAGAAAGCAAGACGCTCCTGTTGGAAGGAATTCTCCAGGAGGATACCGCAACACTTCCTCCCGTGCACGAGAATATCGTTTGGCCATTTGCACTCGACTGGGAGTTTGGACACTTTCTCGACCGCTCTCGCGATGAACACGGCCGAAAAAAACGTGAGGAGTGCGGCAGATTCCTTCTGCAGTGTTGGGCGGAGAACAACGGAAAAAAGGAGATTCGCTCCTGGCTCAGAAACCCACGTCCGTCCAAGACGCCCGCGTCCAGCGGACTGATGATCTGCAACGATAACCGTTCCTTCGGGGGTACCGGTCTCCGCGAGCGTTTTTGCGCACGCGTTTGTTGAATCGATCGACTCAAAAACAAACAGCTTCTTGCCGATAACACGAGTCTTGAGACCTTTAAGGACGCTCGCTTTCGGAATCATTACTTGTATTCCGACGATGACACATTTTTTGCAAACATTCGTATGAAGTTCGCGGTCTTCCAGCCGGCATAATAGACCACCTGTCCAATCTTGACCATGCGGTCGAAAAGAATTTTGTCAACGGTATCAGTCGGCTGATGGTAGTCCACGTGGACACCGGTGAAAAAGAACGCGATGGGGACACCCTTGCGCGCGAAATTGTAGTGGTCGCTCCGTGTGTAGAAATGGTTCGGATCGTTCGGACTGTCGTAGGTGTAGTCAAATTGTATGTTGTTCGACTCTTTGTTGGCCGCCTGGAGCACGCTGTCGAGTTCCGTGCTGATCTTGTCCGAACCAATCAAATACGTATACGGCGTGTCTTTGGTCCGTTCGTGCGTCGTGTCCATCCTCCCGATCATGTCGGTATTGAAATCTGCGATGGTTTCATCGAGAGGGATAATAGGGTGAGATGTGTAATACGATGACCCGAGAAGTCCTTTTTCCTCTCCCGAAACCGTAAGAAAGAGAAGGCTCCGCTTCGGCTTGACCGGATTCTTGCTGAATGCTTGTGCAAGATCCATCACCATAGAAGTGCCGGATCCGTCATCGTCGGCACCGTGATAAATTGCTCCGTTTGCACCGACACCAAGGTGGTCAAAATGTGCCGAAAATACGACGACCTGTTTTTTCAGAACAGGATCGCTTCCCTCAAGGAGGCCGACGACGTTTTCCGCTTGACGTTCTTCTTTCACTACCTTTGAATGTATCGACAAGGAAACGTCATCAAGCACCACCGGCGCAAATACAGAGTCTCGATAAGCACTATTGCGAATCTGGTCGACGGTCTTTCCTGTAGCCTTGAGCACGTACTCGCCAATGGACGGGGAGGCATAGAACATCAACGGTGCCTGACGGACGCTGCGGGTCGATTCTTCTCCCTTTAACTGCATTCTGCCCCTGAGTATCCCAAACGAAGCCAGTTGTCCTGCAAGACGGTCGTACGATGCTGGACCTTCATTGTCCATAAGAACAACGGTTGCTGCCGCACCGGGAACAGGGCGAAATTGCAGGCCTCTTCTCGTCAGTTGAACAGAACTGGTGTCGTTCACAGCCCTGCGTTGTCCCGCAAAGACGAACAATACTTTTCCCGCAAGGTTTTGCTTCATTGCGTCTGAAGTCACGTTGTCCATGTACCCGATAAACGCGATACTTCCGGAAACTGTCGTATCTCTGCCGCCGAAGGAAAGAAAATCCTTGAGCCACGCAAAATCCTTTGAGCCGTTCTGCGTCTTCACGGCAATCGTTGACTCGTCACTTTCCCGTATCAGCTCAACATTGTAGTGCTGAAAAAATGTGCCGTTATCCCCGACTGGTTTCAGTCCGAGTGACTTGAAATGGTCCGCGATGTAAGCTGCGGCCAGCTTCTCGCCGGGATATGAAGTCTCCCTCCCCTGGAGTTTATCGGAAGAAAGATACGTATCGAAACTTTTCAGATCTTCGACATTGATCGATTCAAAGCCCACCCAGGCATCCTTTTCTACCTTCAAAGTCTGGGCAAATACGATCGCAAACGGCATCAACAGCATCCACACGAGTCTCATTATTTTCTTCCCTGATGATAGTTTGTCATACAAGCCGGAAAAATGCTTTCAAGGTTAGCGAATTTGCCCTGCAAAATCAAGGAATTCGCAGAATGACAGGCCTGCAATTATTTCCGATTTGCCTGCCGATTTGGGTCAATCACTCTGACACAATACTTGACTTCTGTGACACTTTGTCGGCATTGCTGGTTCAAAAAGATGCACTTCACCCGCGCTTGTTGTTTTCGTCCAAAATCCTGCGTCACTGAAGTTGGCACGCGCCTTGCGAGAGGAATCATCAAATACGATCAAGAACCAACAATGGAGGAGGGACAAAAAATGTTTGTAAGAGTCAATTTCGAACAACCCATCAACAATCTGGTGCAGGAATTTCTGACGGATGAATATTCAGCAGCGGCTTCGTCGCGGCCTGCGGTGGACATAACAGAAAACGAAACAGGATCGACCTTTTTCATTGAGTTGCCCGGTGTCAAAAAGGAAGACATCAGAATTTCGGTGGAGAATGGCTGGCTCACGGTGAATGGAGAGCGAAAGCCGTTTGAGGAATCTGAAATCAAGAGAGTCTTGCATCGTGAGACAAGGAATGAAGCCTTTGCGCGTACGATTAAGCTTCCGCATCGCGTCGATCTGAATACGATTGCTGCCGAACTTGAAAATGGAATTCTCAAGATTTCATTGCCGAAAGCGGAAGAAGTCCGGCCGAGAACGATTGAGATAAAGTAGAAGGGTAAAGGAGGGCTGCAGATCATGACAAAGAACGGCGAAGTTGCGCTGGTACGAAAGGGAAATGATTCGCTGGCGAGGCGGATGGAGCCTCTTGAGGACTACGTGATGCCGGTAGCCGATATTTATGAAACGGCTGATGCCTATGTCGTGAGAGTCGACATGCCGGGAGTTAGCAAAGAATCGATCAGTATCAGTCTTGAGCCTGGTCAGCTTCAAATCAGGGGCCTGATCGGGCAGTTCCACAATGAGGGTTCAAACGTGCTGTACAGCGAAATTGCCAAAGCGAACTTCTATCGCAAATTCAACGTGGGCAACGGAATCGACGCCGACGCAATCCGGGCCAGCGTCGAAAACGGCGTACTGACAGTAACGCTGCCGAAGAATGATTTGACACGGGTGAGAGAAATCCCGATCAAGTAACGAGAAGCAAGACTACAAATCACAACAACACATTAACAAGGAGGATACTACTATGTCACTTATTCGATGGAACCCGACGCGTGACCTGGCAACGTTTCCTTCTGACATGTTCACTATGCAGAGGGAAATGAACAGGATGTTCGACAACTTCTTCCGTGGTGTCGACGAACCGAGTCTGCTGAACGGCAGCTGGATGCCTGCGGTCGATGTGGCCGAAGAAGATGATGCCTATGTCGTCAAG
>DATDNS010000302.1:0-2039 GCA_036518155.1 Bacteroidota bacterium | reverse complement strand
ATCCATCCAGATTCATGACAAAAATCTGATCACAATGGTAAGGTTCACGGGTTGACTGAAAAATGATCCTGGTTTCATCAAAGGAAAAATATGCTTCGGCATTTGTGCCCCCGAAGGTGAGTTGCCGGATGTTGCGCAGATGAGATTCACGCTGCTCTCCGGTCAGTGCGGACTGAAAACACATCACTGTGTTTTGCAGGAGTAGGAATATCGCCGCTAGCAAAAGAGATTTCATTGTCGCCTTTCTTGACGTCGTTGATGGAATGCGGAAAGTGTTATTCTATGAAAGTTCGAGTTTGCGGATGATTCGAGCGGACAATTCAGGTTCGTCCAAAGTTCTGAATCGTGGACATCAGAGCAGCGTCATCATAAACGGGCGGTGCACAACTGAACTGTGAACAAACGTACGCGACCGGCCGTGCGTAGGGTTTGCCCGAATTCTTCAAAATGGCGGGCAGGGATTCCCGTGTTTCCGGATCATAGTTTGCGACGGACTTGCCGGGTCGGTAGGTTCTCAGCGCCGTCGCGAATAGGCGTTCACCCTCCGTGCTTCCTCGTGTCGCAATGATGGCCACGTGCGGGGGAGGGTGTAGGTATTCGTGCAGGGCCAAATGGAACTGAGAAGCGAATCTCCCGAGAGATTTCACGTTTGCCGAAAAATGTCTCAGGGATTTGTCTGCGAATTCCGTATAGAAGGTCTTCCCGGTGAGGGTCGAAAGCTTGTTTAACACCAGGATGGCAGTGGAATTTGCTCCCGCCACCGGAGAATCCTGGATGGGTTTTGTCCCGACGGCGAGCAGGCCGCCGGCTCGCTGACGCTCTGGAATGTCAAAAAAGCCGCCGTGAACACGATCGCCAAACTGTTCAATCGCCTGGCGCATTAACGAATCTGCCGACGCAACATAACGGGAGTCCGATGTTGTTTCGAATGCGGCAAGTAATGCGTTCGCAATTTCAATTTGATCCTCGAGGAAGCATTCCGGTCCGAGGCTCGATGATCGATGTGTGATGATACCGTTGTTGTTCGAGTGCTCAATCAGGATTCGGTTGAGGGTTTTCAGAGCAAATTGGAGCAGCGCTACCTGACCGAAGACTTTATACGCCTCAAGGAACGAACAAATCATCATCCCGTTCCAATTGGCATAAATCGTCCGGTCTACCATCGGCGTTTTCCGCAACTCCCTTGCGCGTTGCATCTTCCTTTTTGCTGATTCGAGCAGATGCTGTACTTCGTGTTCGGGCCGGTGGAGGAGGGAGGCAACTTCATCGCTACTTTTTGCAGCGTACAAGACGTTTTGCGCCGGGTCGTGATGCATCTCGCCCTGCTCATAGATGTCAAAATGCAGTTGGATTGCCTGCATTTCAAGCGGGTCCAGAATTTCGTTTGCCTGTGCGAGGGACCATGTGTAATACGAGCCGTCGTCGCCAGGCGCAACATCTGCATCCTGGCTGGCATAGAACCCTCCGTTGTTACGGTCCGAGAGTGTGGAGTCGAGGTATCGTATGATGTCGAGCGACACAGTACGGAATACCTCATCTCCGGTTGCCTGGTAGGCGTGGATGTAATTCATGAGCAATGGCGCATTGTCGTACAGCATTTTTTCGAAGTGGGGGACAATCCACCGTTCGTCGGTGCTGTAGCGGTGAAAACCGCCGCCTAATTGATCGTATACCCCGCCACGAGCCATTGTGCGAAGCGTAAGGGTGACAGCGTCGAGTATTCTGCTCTCGCTTCTGCTGTCGAACAGTGCCAACAGCAGTTCAATGCTGCTTGAGTGAGGAAATTTCGGAGCTCCGCCAAATCCGCCGTATTTCGTGTCCAGCTCGGCGAGAATTTGTTCCAACACCTCATCGATCATGGAATCCGAGAATGACTCTGACGATGATTCTGATGTCCATCGGTCGTGCAGTGCTTGTTGAACCTGTGCGGCATTCTCCAGTATCTTCCCGTGTTCATTCCGGTAGGCTTCGGACAACAACGTGAGAAGTCTGGGAAACCCGATTCTCCCGTGTCGATCCTCAGGAGGAAAATACGTCCC
>DATDNS010000301.1:0-2327 GCA_036518155.1 Bacteroidota bacterium | reverse complement strand
AGACAAATGGGAGTCTACGCGATTTACCGCGACATTACCGAGCGGAAGAAGGCCGAAGAGGCGCGCATACGGTCGCAGGAAGAGGCGAAGACTGCCCGGAACATTCAGATGAATTTCCTTCCAAAGTCAGATCCCATTGTTCCCGGCTACGAGATCGCAGGCAAGAGCGTTCCGGCGTTCAATGTGGGGGGCGATTACTATGACTTCATCCGGCTTGATGAACACCGGCTTGCGATCGGCATAGGAGACGTGAGTGGCAATGGTCTGGCGGCGTCACTCGTCATGGCGAACCTCCAGGCGACAGTCCGGGGACAGGCAATGCATGATCTGGATCCAGCCCAATGTCTCGAGCGGGCGAACACTTTGCTGTTTGGAAGCACAGACTCGAGGACCTTCATTTCCCTGTTTTTCGGAATCCTCGATTCACAGAAGGATACTCTGACGTATGCCAATGCCGGGCAGGATCTTCCGATGCTGTTTTCCGCCGGCGGGAAATCGGCAACGTTGGGAAAACGCGGAATTGCACTTCGCATGAAACAAGATGTCCGCTATGAGAAGGAAGAGATCCACCTCAACCCGGGCGACCGACTCCTCTTCTATACTGATGGGATTATTGAGGCGATGGACAGTACAAAAGAAGAGTTTGGAGCCGAAAGGCTGCGGGATTTCTTCGACACGATAAACAGGGGATCGGCCCGAGAGATTATCGAGCAGATCATAGACCGTGTGGTCTCCCACGCAGGGAGTCCAGTACAGAATGACGATATGACAATTGTTCTTCTTCGAAGACGTTGATGGATTTGACAACTTTGATGCCGCGCCCGATGACAGTGATTGAATGCGATCCACCTCACGACCCGCCCGTGAGCGATGTTTCCACTCTCCGTTGTCGCCGGCAAGCTTAGAAAGAAGACTGTTGGCTCATAAGTACGTTCGAAAACGGTCAGATCGACCTAATGAGAGCATTCCCTTGAAAGAGAAGTCCTTCATTGCGGTGCTTGTTCTCTGTATGGCGACCGTGCTTTGTTTGGCACAGGAATACAATATTCTTCAGCTTCCGCCTCCGCAGACCGAAATCGGCAAACCGCTCATGCAGGCATTGAAATTGCGGCAATCCTCGCGGAGCTTTGATTCCAAACCCCTTCCGCTACAGGAACTTTCCAATCTCCTCTGGGCCGCGAACGGCATCAACAGGCCCGAAAGCGGAAAACGAACCGCTCCTTCCGCGATGAACTGGCAGGAAGTGGATGTCTACGTTATCATGGAGGAGGGCGCTTATCGTTATGAGGCTAGAACTCAAGCTCTAATTCGCGTTGCTGCAAAAGACCTGCGTAAGGCGACGGGCCGTCAGGCATTTGCCGCAGAAGCTCCGCTCAATCTCGTGTATGTGTCCGACCACGCACGGATGACCCGCGCCAATGAGGAGGAAAAGCGCCAGTGGGGTGCTGCCGATGTCGGATTCGTCGCTCAGAATGTCTATCTTTCCTGTGCGTCACAGGGACTGGCAGTCGTTGTGCGGGGCATGGTGGATCGTGAAGCGCTCGCGTCAGCCCTCAAATTGCGCCCGGAACAAAAGATCATTCTTGCTCAAACGGTAGGTTATCCAAAATGAGTCAAGGCGGTGGTGGCCAAGCCGTCTCGTCGACTTCGTCAAGAAACAAGTATCGTGCCTGAGGGGTCATTTCAACGGTAATCTGTCCGCGGGGCCTGACCGATCCTGCCGCCATTCAGAAACCTGAACAAAACGTGCATCACCCTTAACTGCGTCCCGTGCTATTCAGAGTTTCCACCAATCAAAAGGAGTAAGGCAAATGAAGATCTTCAAAGAGTTCAAAGAATTTGCCATGCGAGGCAGCGTACTCGATCTGGCGATCGGTATCATTATCGGCGGGGCCTTCGGCAAGGTGGTGAGTTCCATGGTCAACGACATGTTGATGCCCCCTCTAGGAGTGGTTATGGGAGGCGTGGACTTCAGCTTCCTTGGCGTAACAATCCGGGAGGCCACACCCACTCACCCCGCTGCCATTTTTCGCTATGGCGTCTTTATCAATAATTTGATTGATTTTACAATTGTCACATTCGCGATCTTTCTGCTCATCAAAGCTGTAAATCGGATCAAACGGAGTGATGCGGCGAAGGCCGCGCCCGCCGAGCAGACGACAAAATTATGCCCCGAATGTTCCATGAGTATTCCGATTGGAGCTCGTCGGTGTGGTCACTGTACAAGTGTTTTGAAATAACCCTTTCAACTCTCATCAGTGCAAGGAATAATGCCATGAAAATGCTTGGATGGATGCTGCTGTCGTTCACCGTTGTTGCCAATGCCC
>DATDNS010000300.1:0-2463 GCA_036518155.1 Bacteroidota bacterium | reverse complement strand
TCGTTGTAACCGACCAGGTATTCATCGAATGGAGGCAGAAGAACGACCTTGGGGAAAATTCCTCCTTTCGTCAAGCGTCCTTCGTGCATCCAGTATGTCGCCTTCCCCGAGATGAATCCATTCAATTTCGACTTTATCGATTCGAGCGCGTCACGCGCATCGGAGACGGGAAGCCCTGACCACCACACAAAATCCTTCAGCGTCGCGGGACCGTGACCCGTGAAATAACGCAGTGCCAACGTTCCCAGGGCCTCGTCACGATAAGGGATGTTTGTCATTGGTACCCAATCGTCGAGGAGAACAACGGTGGGCTGTTTTTCTTCCCGCGGCCCAAAACAGATGTACCCTTCTTGCGCAAGCTGCCACACGATATGAATACCTCGCTGACTTCCGCACGGGATCGAATGTTTTTCCAACAGGCCAAACGCTGCTTCACGTGTGAGTCTTTTTCCGTCACGCAAGGCACGAACCAAAACAATCCTGCTTCTGCGGAGCGTTTCATCATCGATATGAAGCTGACGGCGGCGCAGCGCGCCGCGCGCGATCATACGCGGGGCAAGATACTTCAGCATCCATCGCACATCGCGTGGTACGACGAAATGGAGTGTGCCGCGCATCGGCCACGTCCGGACAATGGTCCTGTCGGCGATCGCTCGTTCGACGGTCTCTTCTGTCGCTCCGCGTGTACGAAGTCCGACAGCCCAGAGAGCGCCCTTATAATCCTGAGCCTGGACGGCACCGAGGGCAAAGACTGCGTCTTCAGGCTTTGGAGACTGGGTCGCTGCTATTCTCTGATTCACCGTGCGGTAGCGAACGATGTCCCGGCTGGTCACGGTCGGCCCTTGTGCACGTTGATGATGCAGTCGTGACGACACGGAGGACTCATTCGAATACGAATCATCAAGGTATCGACTGTCGGGGCGACGACGGGTGTCATCTTGAAAAGATCTTCTCGATCCGGCGATCCGGGATCAACCACATGAGGGCTACGACGACATACAGGGCGAACGCGGCCGAAGGATTCACGAATGCGACTGGAATCGCAACGAGGTAGATGACCACCGAAATCTTTCCTTTAAAATCTCTTCCCAATGCTGTTGCGATCAAAGAATCTTGACCGTGCAGGGCAATGAGAGCCTTCGTAAGAATAAAATATGCAACGGCGGCAAGGAACAGGTCGGCCCCGTACAGTGCGACAGGAGTTGCGGCAAATTTTGTTCCGCCGACCCACGCCGACACGAACGGAAGAAGCGACAACCAGAACAGGAGATGCAGATTGGCCCAAAGCACCCTTCCATCGACCTTGCTAATCGCCTGGCAAAGATGATGGTGGTTGTTCCAGTAAATCCCCACGAAGACAAAGCTGAGAAGGTAACTGAACAAGATCGGGGCGAGAGGCAAGAGCGAGCTGAACGTTGGCTCGTCCGGCGCTTTCAATTGAAGGACCATGATTGTTATGATGATAGCGAGGACTCCATCGCTGAACGCCTCCAACCGTTCCTTTTTCATCGCTTGTTGTTCCCTTCAGCCCGGTGTTTGCAGACAATGTGACCGATTCGTGGATTTGTGAAAGAAAAGTCTTCAGGGCTCGCTGACTTTGCTCAACACGAAGGCGCTCAATTCGTCCGAAAGTGAACACAACATCGGCGCCTTGAGCGCAAATCCTTTGTGGTGCTTCTTCCTGAACGGCGAAATAATCGTGTCCCTGCCAACTCCATCGGTCCTTCCCTTCCTGTACACCATGATCGTACGGTTATTCTTCGGGAGGGGCGTCGAATTGCAAAGGTCGATAAATTTCCTGACATCGCCAATCTGACCGATGTAGTAAATAATCACTTCTGCCCCTGTCTTGGTCGACCTGATCCCGGGATCAATATCCCCAGGGAAATTGACCAGGAGAATATTCCTGTATGATTGGATCTTGAGTTTCTTCAGGTCAAGCATCGCTGTCCTCCTCCCTGCGTTCGTGAATTCACGTGGTTGGGAATGACTTGAAATACACGTGCCTGTGAAGAATGTACCTGAATTCAGACGTCCTATCAAGTCTATCAGTTGCGTTTGGAAATGTCTCTTCGTAACATTCGACAAACGTCCGGGTTTTGTGCGACTGCGGCGTCTGATGACCAACGAGAGAAAGGATCTGCCGTGCTCGAAGGAATCAAGGATCTCTACATGCAATCGGGCGTCTGGGGACAGCCAATCCTCATCTCGACGCTGGTCCTGCTTCTTGCAGGATGGGTATTGATGTTCACCGTACGACTCATCAAACGGTTCATCATGTTCTCGATCATCGCCTTTCTTCTTCCCAACATCATTGGTGTTATCGGTTACGTCGAGAAATCGGGCGATGTGAAAGAAGCGATCGTCGAGCGGGGAAAAGAACTCTCGAGTGAAATGACGAACTCCGTTGAGGACATCGAATTCTCTCCGATGTACCTCGGCTTGATCGGATCGGCGTTGACG
>DATDNS010000299.1:0-2009 GCA_036518155.1 Bacteroidota bacterium | reverse complement strand
CCGCTTGTGGATGAGATTGCTAAATACCTTATTTGCAATATTTTGTCGAGAATGTGGAACCCTTCCAAAAGTGGGATAAATGGCGCCAATTTCCGCCAGAATTCACATATTGTCCCGAAAATCGCAAAATCCAGACCGATGTCCATCTTCGTAGTTCAGTAGGAATTAAGAGCGCTACACTATCTCGCCTTCTGAACCATTCGTGTGGGGTGTACGTTGCATGACAAGAATTCTGCTGTTACTTGCCTTGGTTGGAACGTCTCTTTCTTCCGTCACCCAGCAAAAGTCCCCCGCGATCCATTGGCGCCGATGGTCGAACGATGTCTTCGCTGAGGCTCGCCGTAATAACAAATTCGTCCTGCTGGATCTCGAGGCGGTTTGGTGCCACTGGTGTCATGTCATGGCGGAGACGACGTACAAGTCGCCTTCGGTGGTGAAGTTGATTGATGAGAAATTCATCGCTGTTCGCGTGGATCAAGACTCGCGTCCCGATCTCGCCAATCGCTATGAGGATTACGGATGGCCCGCCACGGTGATCTTCGCCCCTGATGGAAGGGAACTCGACAAAGAACGTGGGTACATCGAACCGAAAGAGATGATCACATTGCTGAGCGGCCTCGTGAGAAATCCGAAGCCGCGCGTCGATTCGGAACCGAAGCTCACTTTCGTAAAAGATCCTCTTCTTAAGCAATCAGATAAAGATGCTTTACTGAAGCGTTACGTGAGTCGCTATGACTTTGAGAAGGGGAGTTGGGGTAAACGCTTCAAGCTTCTTGATTGGGATGGTGTGGAGTACGCGATTGTACGTGCACGCCAAGGCGACACCCAGGCTGAGCACATGGCGCGCCAGACACTCGACCAGCAACTAAACCTGCTCGATCTGGCGTGGGGAGGCGTCTACCAGTACTCGGTCGGAGGAGATTGGAAGGAGCCGCATTTCGAGAAGATCATGCAGATGCAGGCAGAGAACCTGCGCTGCTATGCGTTAGGTTATGCACTTTGGCGCGATCCAAAGTATTTACATGCGGCCCAGGAGATCCATCGTTTCCTGACGACCTTTCTGATGAGTCCGGAAGGTGCGTTCTACACGAGCCAGGATGCCGATTTAGTTCAAGGCAAGCACTCCGCCGACTACTTCCACCTCAACGATTCGGAACGTCGAAAGCGTGGTGTGCCGCGGGTCGATAAGCATATCTATGCGCGAGAAAACGGATGGGCCATCCGAGCACTCGCGATCTTCTACGGAGTTACTGGCGATCAAAAATATCTCGACGAGGCGGTTCGTGCCTCAACTTGGGTGACACAGAATCGCACATTGCCGAAGAGTGGTTTCAAGCATGGAGATATGGCAACCACTGGATTGTACATGGGTGATTCCTTGGCGATGGCACAAGCCTTTCTCGAACTCTACACCGTGACGGGAGATCGTAACTGGCTCAAGAACGCGGAAGATGCCACCAAGTATCTAGCAACAGCCTTCAAATCACCGATTGGCTATAACACCGCAAAGGGTCGAGGTGTATTTCGTCCGCAACCTCAGAACGATGAGAATGTCTCTTTGGCGCGGCTGGCAAATAGCCTTTATCACTACACGGGCAACGCTGACTATCGCGAGATTGCACTGCACGCGCTGAGATATGTCTTCGCTCCCCAAGTGGTTGACGACAATTTCCCGGCCGGCGCGTTGCTTGCCGACTTCGAAATGAACAACGACCCCACTCACATCACAGTCGTTGGACACAAAGACTTGCCCGAATCTCGCGAGTTGTTTCTTGCTGCTGCTTCTTATCCAACTAGCTATCGTCGTCTCGAGTGGTGGGACGTCCGCCAAGGCAAACTTCCCAACCCGGACGTGCAGTATCCGGAGATGAAAAGACCGGCCGCATTTATCTGCACGAACAAATCTTGCTCGGCTCCGATTTACAAAGCCGCAGATGTCCACGTTCGTGCCGATCTTCTCAACAGCGTGAAACTCGCAACTATGACAGGCAAATAGACGCTATCAGTGC
>DATDNS010000298.1:0-2712 GCA_036518155.1 Bacteroidota bacterium | reverse complement strand
TTCTTATCGACATCAAGGAAAAAGAAGGCGCGATGGCGATGTTCGATATCACCGGCACGGCGACCGCCAACAAGATCACGAACGAGCTGGAGATCCTCAAATCAAACGCCAACGCCGAAGCGGTCGCACGCGCGCTCCTTGCACGGAAATTCGTCGTCGAAGGCCAGCCGAAGATCCTCACCGTCGTCCTGGCGGAAGAAGGACGGTTCCCGGCGGACACGCTGGCGGAAGTCGGCACCGTGGTCGAACGGCTTTCGAAGACCGTCGAGTTTTCCCCCATCCGCGAGTCCGACATCATCCGGATCACTGCACGAAGCACCGACCCGAAAGAAGCGGCGCTGATCGCGAACGTCTACACGGAAATTTACACCACGCGCAACCTGAACGCGAGCCGTCTCCGATCCCAGGCAGTCCGGGAATTTCTCCAGACACAGCTCCAGTCCAGACGCGAAGTGCTCGACACCGCCGAAAACGAGCTGCAGAATTACATGAGACTCTCCGGCGTGGTCTCCCTCGATGCCGAGGCGAACAAAGTTGTCGAACAGCTCTCGCAGCTGGAAGCCCAGCGCGACGGGATGGAAGTGGACAAGAGTGCGAGACTCAAGACCCTCGCTTCCTATAAAGAAGAGCTGGCGCGCCAGGAACCGAATGCCCTGAAGGCGATGGGTGAGGCCAACGACAGCTATATCCGGCTGCTCCAGGAACAGATCGCCAAGCTCGAGGTCCAACGCGATGTCGTCATTGCCCAGAACCCGGGTATGGTCGCCGAAAAGATTTACTCCGACAAGCTCACGGAAATCAAGGGCCAGATCACGGCGCTCGCCAAACGCCTCGAAGAACGGACGCAGATGTACCTGAATTCCCTCCTGCCGGCGGGACAGGATCCGGCGGGCGGCAACGCCTCGTTTATGGCCCAGGTCAAACAGAGGATCATCGAGGGAGAGATCGAGCTGGGGGGCATCGATGCCCGCGTCAAAGCGCTCAACGGCGTCATCGCGGAATACGAAAAACAGTTCAACCAGATCCCTGAAAAAAGCATCGAGCTCGCCAAGTTGCAGCGGGCCCGGCTCAGCAGCGAAAAGCTCTACCTCCTCGTCGAAGAGAAATACAACGAAGCGGGAATCAAGGAAAAATCGGAGTTCGGCTACGTGAACATTATCGACGCCGCCATCGTGCCCGTCAGGCCGGTCAGTCCGCGCGTCCTCGTGAACCTCGTCCTCGGGGTGGTCCTCGGCCTCGGACTCGGTATCGGCATCGTATTCGGGCGGGCGTTCATCGACCTGCGGATACGCACACCGGAGGACCTGAAACGGTACGGGTTTATCCCCCTCTCGTCGATCAGTATGATGAACGGGGAAGTGAAAAAAATCGACCAGGACCGGGCCGGCGCCAACGGGAAGGGGACATTCGATTCCCACCTCGTCTCCCATTACCGCCCGCTCTCACCGATCGCGGAGTCCTACCGGCATTTGCGGACGAACGTCCAGTACGTCCAGGTGGACACGCCGCTCCGCTGCATCGTCTCCACGAGCGCCAACCCGAAGGAAGGAAAAACTACGACCGTCGCGAACCTTGCCGTCAGCTTCTCGCAGGGGGAGCAGCGGGTGCTGCTCGTCGACGCCGATATGCGCCGGGCCACGGTTCACCAGATTTTCGGCCTCAGGAATTCCGTCGGACTCAACGACTACCTGTTCGGGAAGGCGACGGCCGATGACGTGATCCAGAAGAATGTCCTGCCGAACCTCGATATCATTACGTGCGGTACGGTCCCCCCCAACCCCTCGGAAATTCTCGGCTCCAAACGGATGAAGGAGTTCATCGCGCAGATGCGGCAGCGCTACGAAATGGTGTTGTTCGATTCGCCCCCGTTGCTGGCCGTGACCGACGCGGCCGTCCTGGGAACGGAAGTGGACGGCGTCCTCCTCGTCGCTTCGGCCGGGGAGACGCGCGCGAACGGTCTTGAGCGTGTGGCGGAATTTCTCGCCGGCATCGGCGTGAAGACCCTCGGCGTCGTCCTGAACAAATTCGATGTGCGTGAGGCCTACGGCGGCTACTATTCGAGCTACCACTACGGCTACTACGGGTATGAGTCCGGCTATTACCGCAAGGATGGGGAAGAACCGAAGAAGCGGTCGTTGATGCAAAGGATTACCGGAAGCAGAAGAGCACATCACTAAGGTCACGAAGGACGATGCGGAGGTGGACCGTTGAACGATGGCGGGCATACGTGGGGGAGTATTGTTCGTGGAGACGTGATCTCATCACGTCTCGCGCAGGCAGACGATCAATCTGAGTATGTCGCGTGGCCTGAAGGCTGCGCGACAGCAATGAACTTGCGGTCGCCACACTCTTCCGTCTCGGACCGTCTTGAAGAAAGTAACACCAGCACGGTTAGTGCAACGAGAACATTCACGGCAACGTGATCACGCATTGCAGGAAGAGCCTGCAATATCAGGATGACGTAAATTTGCCAACCCCTGAACTTACCGGAGGTTGTAGAGAGATGAATACGAAGAGTGCTTTCATGTTCACGGTCCTTACGATTTTGTCATCGTATGCAGCCGAAGCCCAGGTCAACGCAAGCAGCCTACTTTCCACAACATCGGAAAAAGTGACCACCACCAACTACTACTACGCCCGTCCCAACGACATCACGATCATCGTCAACGTCGTCGGGTTCGTCGTACGGCCGGGGAGATACGAGATCGCGAG
>DATDNS010000297.1:0-2970 GCA_036518155.1 Bacteroidota bacterium | reverse complement strand
AGGTCGGTACGCAGAACCCACAGAAGTTTTCGGTCGCTGTCAACCGTGAGCCTGGTCGGTTTTCCGTTGAGCTTGAACTGCACAGATTCTTCCATGGTGAATTCCTTTCCTGTTAATCCTGGAGGAAACGGTATGGTCTCAAATGCTTCGGACATTCGGGGGCGCAAGACGCGCATTCGTGTAACGGCAGGGAATGTTCCGGTATGTGGAACGCGGTCGTCATCAACAGGCGGTCGGGACACCATCAGCTGCGAACGGATTCATGACGCATCCCTTTCCGCGGAAGGCGAATGGAAAAACTCCAACAACGAATGGTGGCCAATCATCGTGTCACTAACGTACCCATTCGCACACGAAAAATCAACAGCGCCACGAGGCCTGGATTGCCGTCCGTTTTCCCACCGGAAATTCTGCTTTACTCGCAGGCGAAGCGTGTGTAAATAAATTACCAACGGGTGAACCCGAAGAAAATCATTAGTCGTGGTTGACCCTCGTCACCCGATGGAAGTCCGCGCTTGCTTATCAATACGCTGGACAAGTTGTGACGGAACTGTGTCCAGTCCGCATTTGCCGGGAGTCGTTCACCGTCAGGTGCGGCAATTGCGATTCACTGTTGGGTAACCTGTGCGGGAGGACCTGCCATGCTCATCGACACCGGAAGTATTCTGCGATTCCTGATGTGGATTGTCCTTTTTCCGACATTCTTCCAGGGATCGTTCCTGGAATTTGCGTGGGGAGCGGACGACAACTTCTGGATCATGCTTGCCAAACGCTTCTTCATCCTACTTCCAACGCTCGCTGTCATCGCGGGCTGCTGGATCAGTATTCCCTCTGTCGTTACGCTGATCTTCCGGCACAAACGGAGAGAGTTTGTCACTGCACTGTTTATAACGTGGTGGGATCTCGGAAAATCTGTGGTTTCCTTCTGGGGAGGGATCTTCAGGTTTGTGTTCATCGTGTGCGGTGCAATCGTCGGCCTCGTGAAAATGGTAATTCTCGCAGTCTGGGCGGTTGTCGAACAGGTATTTATTATGCCTTTTCGGGCGATCCGGAGTGCGGGGCAGAACGTTGTCAACTCCCGCGTTCCCTGGATCGCAGTTTTTCTTACGGTTTTTTGGTGCCTGATTGAAGCGCTGATTTTCACGTATGTAACGACGCCGCTGGTGTCCGACACACTTTCAAACATTACGGGCGAGCAATTGTCGGGTACTTTCATCCGCGTCCCGTTGTTCATTTTTCTTCTCTTTGTCGTCCTGGGAAGCTATGCGGTCCTCTCAAATTTTGTCAATGCGGTGAAAAGCAGGAAAGTGGGGGCCATTGCAGGCATTGCTGTCGTCGAATTTGTCGTTCTGTTTGTCGAAGTCGTTTTTCTCTACAGGGAATTTGTTGACTCGCTCGTGCCGTGGTTTGCACAATATTCGCAGGGGTTCGAGCTCGGAATTTTCTGGACGCTGGCGTTGGCGTGTCTGGCGTGGTTCGGTATCCGAAGCATTTCGTGGTTCCTCTTTGCGGCTCACGGTACGCCAACGATCCTTTCGATTATTCAGGGCAAGGGTGTCGGAGCGCCGTCGGCTGCAGAACCCGTGACGAACCGCGTCGCAGCCGTTTCGGAGGGTTTTATGGGCAAAATCAAAGCCGATGCCGAGTGGGTCAAAGCGAAGGGGGACGAGATTCTTGCGGCGTTCATGCTTCCGCCGCTTCAAGTCGTCGCGGCAACGATCAATTTCTGTACACTCCTGGTAAACGGAACCCACCTGTTCGAGCTTCCGTTCACCGGCATGGACTCAATTATGAGCTCACGGTCACTCCTTGCACGCGTCCCGGCCGGAACCGGAACCGTTCAGGAAAGCTGAAGAGGAGGACGTCCCATGACAACCAGGCTGTGGCGGACTATCGTTTCTGCGGCAATTGTTGCGATCCTCTTGAGTGCATGCGATTCAGGCAAAGGGCAGGAAGGAGAAAGGCCCCGTCTCTCGATGTTTGTCGGTGTCGATATCAGCGGGTCATTCGTCAAGAGCGGTTACTATGACGATGCCATGGATTTCCTTGCCCGCTACCTCTATGCGCACCTCAAAGGACTTGGAGATCTCGAGGTTCCAAACGCATTATTCGTCGGTTCAATCGGCGGCGCGACGGCAAACCAGCCGAAGACGTTCTATCCGATCGAGACGTTTGAAAACAAGACCGTCGAGGAGATTGGCCAGAAGCTGCGGGAGATCTTTCCAAAGAGTGAGTCAAATCCCATCACCGATTTCAATGCGTTCTTCGAGCAGGTTGCCACGACCGTACGGAACAGGAAGCTCATCCTGCGGCCGATCACCGTCGTTATGATCAGCGATGGTGTCCCGGACGTTCCCAACGCCGGCGGTGAAGACTTCAAGAGCATCAAACTCCAGCCGCTCGAGACGCTTTCGCGCAATATCACCGTCCGTCTCCTGTATACGAATGCGGAAATTGGAAAAGACTGGCAGACAAAGGTGAAACGGACCAGAGTCAAAGTATGGACACAGGACGCCCCGGTGATGGTGTCGTGGAAAGACCCGAAGATCTTCCAGGCGGACAAACCGGTCGAGGACCAGGCAAGATTCTTTCGCTGGCTTCAGGATAACGTTGACTACGGTGTCAGTGCAAGGCGGGTTGATTGACGCGCTCCGAAAGGAGGACTGACCGTTCCGGATGCTCAGTCGGAACCTGTATCGCTGCGTTTGCGCAGCCAAAATGGTTTAATGAATCTTCCCCGTCGGTTCGCTCGCACCATAAGGAAGATGAAGCCGGTGACGCAAACCATAACGGCGATGATCGACGCCTCGGCGCCGAATGCGCCTCCAGTGAGGAATTCCGGGCCACTCATCGCCGACTGCAGGAGTCCTTTCGCGGCAAACCCCGAAACAGCAATGCCGAAAATTCCCCCTTGCGCAAAATTCCACGCCATGTGTACCCCAACGGCGAACCACAGGCGTCTTGTCAGGA
>DATDNS010000296.1:0-17600 GCA_036518155.1 Bacteroidota bacterium | reverse complement strand
GCACGTCCTCCCCGCCTGTGTTGATTGTCATCAACCGCACAAGATTCGAAAGGTGTACTACACCCAAGGAATGGCGGACAAGGATTGCCTTGGCTGCCACGGAAAGAAGAACATCCGTTCATCGAAGGATGGCAGACTGCTGACCGTGAACACGGGCGATCTGTCCGGATCGCGTCACGCAAGCGTCGCGTGCAGCCAGTGCCACAGCGAAGTGAACGCTTCTCATCTTCGACCCTGCGACGCGATTACGAAGTCTGTCGATTGCACGTCGTGCCACGCGGAAATCGCCACAATGTTCCAGAAAAGTGTACACGGCGTCCTGGAGGCGAAGAACGATCCGAATGCTCCGACCTGCAAAGAATGTCACGGCACGCACAAAGTCCTGGGAAAGGTCAATCCGGCATCCACGACATTTCCGACCAATGTGCCGGGCCTGTGCGCACGGTGTCACCGTGAGGGCGAAAAGGCTGCTGTTCGTTATACCGGATCGGAACACCAGATCATCAGACATTATACACTGAGTATTCACGGTAAAGGACTCATGCAGAGCGGTCTGACGGTGACGGCGATGTGCACGAGCTGCCATACTGCACATAATGTGCGCCCAAGCGCAGACTCGCTTTCAAGCGTCAACCGGGCCAACGTGCCTGCCACGTGCGGCCGTTGTCACCACGGAATCGAGGAACAGTTTGAGGCAAGCGTTCATTCGTCGTCCGTCACACATACCGGCAAAGATCTTCCTGTCTGTAACGACTGCCATTCTGCCCACACGATCCGCCGTACCGATCAATCGGGTTTTCAGCTGGAGATCATGGACCAGTGCGGGCGTTGTCACGAGGCGATCGCAAAGACTTATTTCGACACCTACCACGGCAAAGTGTCCCGGCTGGGGTACACGAAAACGGCGAAATGCTACGACTGCCACGGGGCCCACGACATTCTCCGGGTGACAGACCCTCAGTCCCACGTGAGTCTTCAGAATGTCGTCACGACGTGCAAGAAGTGTCATTCAGGGGCGTCCCGACAGTTCGCCGGCTATCTTACGCACGCTACCCATCACGATCCTGCGAAGTACCCTTACTTGTTCTGGACGTTCTGGGGAATGACATCGCTTCTCATCGGAACATTTGTCCTCGGGGGCGTCCATACGCTCTTATGGATCCCTCGCGCACTTCAGCGCAGGCGCGAAAAGCGGAACCAGTCACACAACGTGAAGGATTGAAGACTCTGACCATGAACCAGGAAGAGAAACCAACGGACGATGAGGCATCGACCCCTGTACCGCCGGCACCAGAACCCGAGCCGATGATCAAGGGAAGACAGTATCTCCGATTCACCCGGCTCAATCGCACCCTGCATGTGGTCATGATTATCATGTTCATGAGCCTGGCGCTGACGGGGATGACGCTGAAATTCTCGTATACTCAATGGGCGGTCATTTTGTCCCGCTTGTTTGGCGGTTTTGAATCCGCCGGATACATTCATCGCGTCGCTGCGTCGTTCATGATTGCAGCATTTGTCGTCCATCTCGCGGATCTCGTCCGAAGAAAGCGAAAAGAATACAAAACATGGCGGGCCTTGATCTTTGGCAAAGACACGATGGTCTTCACGCGAAGGGATCTCGCCGACTTTTGGGGATCGATGAAGTGGTTCCTCGGGTTGGGAAATCGGCCGCAATACGGACGCTGGACATACTGGGAGAAGTTCGATTACTTCGCCGTCTTCTGGGGCATGATGGTCATCGGTTCTACAGGGCTTATGCTCTGGTTCCCGGAGTTCTTCACACTGTTGCTCCCCGGATGGCTGATCAACGTCGCAACCATCATCCACAGCGACGAGGCGTTGCTTGCAGTAGGGTTCATTTTCACGGTTCACTTCTTTAACACACATTTGCGTCCGGAAAAATTCCCGATGGATATCGTAATCTTTTCCGGCCGCATGGATGTCGATGAACTTCGTGAGGACAAACCCGGCGAGTATGAAGACCTCTTGAAGAACGGAAGACTTGAAGAACATCTTGTTGAACCATATCCACCCATTGTCATCAGGTTCATCAAGGTTTTCGGATGGACGGCGCTGTGTGTGGGGTTCAGCATTGTCGTCTGGATCATCTATGCAATGATTTTCGCGTACCGTTGATGGAGACGGGAAATCGCGAAACTGATACAGCTTCGTGCGGAGCAGTTGAGAATAGAGGCTGATCGGATGGCGATCAGAATTCGAACACAACAATGTTATGATTTACTTGAGTGGGGGGTTCCCTGGATAGAAATGGGACAACTGGGATGAACGGGCGCCGTGCAAATACTATCAAGCTGCCGAACAAAACACTTTCAGTATTCAAAAGTTATTGTTACCATAACGGAAGAATTCCCATCCCCGTGCAGATTCTTCTGTTGCACACCAACTTGTAAAGAACCATGACAGACGGATCGAACCCAACCAACGAAAGCAAACGCGATTTCCTCAAATGGATTCTCTCAGGAGGGTTGATCGCATTTGTCGGCTCAATTGTCTATCCGTTGCTTGCCTACCTGAAGCCCCCGATACAAGGCGAAGTCGAAGTCTCAAGCGTCAAGGCGGGCAAGGTTGGCGACATACAGAAGGACAGCGGTCAGATCGTCAAATTCGGCTCCAAGCCGGTTATCCTCGTTCGGACAGCGGCCGGAGATTTCCGGGCGTTTTCAGCGACGTGCACGCACCTCGACTGCACCGTACAGTATCGGAAAGACTACGGTCTCATCTGGTGTGCCTGCCATAACGGAAAATATGATCTCACGGGCCGCAATATCTCGGGACCGCCCCCGAGACCATTGGATGAATACAGGGTTGTTGTACAAGGTGACGAAGTCTTCGTATCGAAAAAGACATGAATACACTTCTCAAAAAAGCCTACGGATGGATTGACGAACGCCTGGAGCTCGAGGATCTGGTAAGCTTCCTCGGAAAGAAATACGTCCCGATTCACAGACACTCGATTTGGTACTATTTTGGCGGAGTGTCGCTCTTCCTGTTCATCATTCAGGTTGTCACAGGGATTCTACTCCTGCTGTACTACAAGAGCGGTGAGGAACTCGCCTTCGAAAGCATTCAATTCATTATGTCGAAGGTCC
Source organism: Bacteroidota bacterium (assembly GCA_036518155.1). Classification (GTDB taxonomy): domain Bacteria; phylum Bacteroidota; class Ignavibacteria; order UBA10030; family UBA10030; genus JADGQA01. The sequence continues at coordinate 14,487 of DATDNS010000296.1, read as the reverse complement.
GGTTCGGATGGCTGATCCGGTCGATCCACAGCTGGACTGCGAATTTGTTCATCCTGACAGCGATGATCCACATGTTCAGCGTGTATTTTGAAAAATCATACCGCAAACCACGCGAGATTACGTGGCTCACAGGGATGTTGATGTTCTTCCTCGCCCTTGGGTTTGGCTTCAGCGGATACCTGCTGCCGTGGAATGAACTTGCATTCTTCGCCACAAAGGTCGGGACTGACATTGCCGGTGTTGTGCCATTCATCGGCAAACCCCTGATGGCGTTCCTGCGAGGCGGGCAAGAAGTCACGGGAGCCACCCTTTCCCGTTTTTTTGGGTTCCACGTCGCAGTGCTGCCCGGGTTGTTTACCGTCCTCCTCGGTACTCACCTGATTCTCATCCAGCGTCAGGGAATGAGCGAACCGCTTGGACACAGTGAGACAGGAACCGGGCCGCAAAAAACGATGCCGTTCTTTCCGAATTTTCTTCTTCGCGACCTGCTCCTGTGGCTCATCGTTCTTAATCTTCTTGCAATTCTTGCAGTGTTCTTCCCCTGGGAGTTGGGCCGGAAAGCGGATGCGTTTGCTCCCGCTCCTGCGGGAATAAAACCGGAATGGTATTTTCTTTTCATGTTTCAGACGTTAAAGTATATCCCGGGAAAGCTCTGGGTGTTTGACGGTGAGGTCTTCGGAATTTTGCTCTTTGGTGTCGGTGGTCTCCTCTGGACCCTGGTTCCGTTCTGGGACAGAAAGAGCGACAGGGGAGAACAAAACCGATTCATCACCTATGCCGGACTTTTCATCGTTTTCTACATCATCGTCTTGACAATTCTTGGATGGACAGCGTGAACATCGCGGGTCGTGCACTCCTCATCGTAGTTGCGTTGATGCTCTGCAGCAGTGGTGCCGTTGCGGACGATCAATGTCTGAAATGCCACGAAACCATCGGCGACAATCCCTCGGCTCTCTTCAAACACGATGTTCATTATCGCAAGGGAATTTCGTGCGCAGACTGCCACGGTGGCAACCCGCGTGTCGAAGACCAGGACCAGGCGATGGACAAGAAGGCAGGATTTCGTGGTGTGCCCAAAGGGGATGATGTTTCCACATTGTGTGCCAGCTGCCACGCAAATGCGGAGAAAATGAAGTCGTTTGGCTCCTCGCTTCCAACGAATCAGTGGGAGAATCTCCAGTCAAGTGTGCACGGCAAACTCTCAGTTACGGGCAAGGAGCACATTGCACAATGCATCACCTGCCATAATGCTCACGGAATCGTTTCCGTCAAAGATCCGCGTTCTCCTGTCTATCCGGTGAATATCGTCAAGACCTGCACAGCCTGTCACGCAAAGGCAGCGTACATGCGGACGTACAACCCTTCACTACCCGTTGACCAACTGGACAAGTACAGAACGAGCGTTCACGGCAAACGAAATGCCAATGGAGACTCCAAGGTCGCCGAATGCGCAAGTTGTCACGGCAGCCACAACATCCTTTCGGCGAAAGACGTGAAATCGACGGTCTACCCGTTGAATATCCCGTCGACGTGCAGCAAGTGCCACAGCGACGCCGCGTACATGAAAAGCTACGCCATTCGCACCGACCAGTTCGAGAAATACTCAAAGAGCGTTCACGGTGTCGCGTTGCTCCAAAAAAATGACCTCGGAGCCCCCGCCTGCAATAGCTGTCACGGTAATCACGGTGCGGCACCTCCCGGCGTGGAGTCGATTTCAAAAGTGTGCGGCAGCTGTCATGCCATCAATGCCGATCTGTTTTCGTCCAGTCCCCACAAGAAAGCATTCGACCAATTGAAGCTCCCGGAATGCGAGACGTGCCACAGCAACCACGAGATCATTGCAGCGACGAACAAGTTGCTGGGGGTGACGCCGGAAGCGGTCTGCGCACGATGTCATAGCGAACTCAAGAATCCAAAAGGGTATAGCGTGGCAAAAGAAATGCGGCTGTTGGTCGACAGCCTGCAGTCGGCGGAGCAAACGGCAGGTTCACTGATTGATGAGGCCGAACAGAAAGGCATGGAAATCACCGAGGCGAAATTCAAGTTACGTGACGTGAGACAGGCGCGCCTGCAATCACGAACGATGGTTCACTCATTCAACGAGCAGAAGTTCAGGGAAACAATCGACAAAGGATTGAAGGCGGCTGCGATTGTCAAGACCGAGGGTGAGGAAGCCATCAGTGAGTATACATTTCGCAGGTTTGGTTTGGGTGTTGCAAGCATTATTATTACCATCCTCGCAATCTCTCTGTATCTTTTCATCAAACGTATCGAACGCAGACAACGAACGGGGTTGAACAAGAGGTATCCCGTCTAATCCATCATCTACAACAGGAGGAACATTATGAAGATGCCAGGACTATTGAGTATGCTGCTCGGCGTTGCTGTAATTTCCAGTTATGCCACGGCGCAGAACAAGTACGTCGGCACGAAAATGTGCAAGGCGTGTCATAACTCTGAAAAGCAAGGCAAGCAATTTGAAGTGTGGTCGAAGACCAAGCACGCGGAAGCATACAAGACCCTTGCCACGGCAAAGGCAGACGATATTGCCAAGGCCAAAGGACTCACGAAGCCGGCCGCAGAGTCGCCGGAATGCCTTGAATGTCACGCAAAGCCGGTGGACCCAAAACTTGCAGACAAATCCTACGATGCGAAGGATGGGGTCCAGTGTGAAACGTGTCACGGTCCGGGTTCAGCCTACAAGAACATGACGATCATGAAGGACAAAGCAAAAGCAATTGCCGCCGGGTTGACCGACTTCAAGGACAGCGCATCAATCGAGAAGTGGTGCAAAACCTGCCACAACGAAAAGAGCCCCACGTTCAAAGGATTCAAGTTCGACGAGATGTGGGGAAAGATTAAGCACCCGATTCCGAAGTCATAGCTGCAAGGCCGTCGCCGGGTCATCCTTTGTTTTCACAGCTTTGGCACCGGAGCAGACAAAGCGTGGCCAGAAGGCAACATTTGGTTCACGACTTCTTTACGATGTCACGGCGTCGCACGAGGTGCGACGCCGTGATGTTAGCCGAATTCGATCCCGCCTCTCTTCACAGCCCATCCTTCCCACTAATGCGAGAACTGCTGCATTTTTTCCTGACATTGGCAAATTTTCGTGCAATGTTGAATTACTGCATCCAATTTTCTGGTGAAATACTCAACATTTCTCTGGTACAAGTCTTGAGCAAGCGTGAAAGGCATACTACGGAATCCCACATATGAGACGCATACTCCTCTTCATAAGCCTGGTCGTGTCCGTTCCACAACTCGATGCCCAGTTTGTTACGGGGCGCCTGACAACGTCATTCTACGGGTGGCAGGGAAGGGATGCAAACGATGCGAGACTGAATTTCCTGCGGGGCTATGAGAATGTTCAGCTCAATGCGAGCAGCGGCAGCTTCTCGTTCGGGACGAACTTTCAAATCTCAAACGATTTTGCGACGAAGCTCGGAACTGATCCGGAGTTGAGGCTCTCCTCCTTCGTCCTCAAGGCCCGGCAAATTGCGGACGTCGCCGACGTTTCGCTCGGACGCCAGTTTATTTTTGCCGGAGTCGGCAGCGGAATCATGGATGGGGCCGATTTGAGACTGACGTTTCTTGGTGGCAAGGTCGGTACCCAATTCTACGGCGGTTACAACGTGGTCGAAACCCGGACGCTCAATTGGAAGAAGAACCTTCCCAACAACTCATTTCTCGGCGCCCAGATTACAGGAACCCCTCTGGACAACCTCCTCGTCGGTGTCAGCTACATGGACCGGAGAAGAACCCCCGACGCCTTCAAGGTCGTGAGGCTGGATTCGCTTTTCAATCCGTATGATGTTATTCTGTCGAGCACACCGTACGAAGAGGAATATGCAAGCGTCGATGCCAACTACGACGTTCTCTCCAATGTCAGTGTCTACGGAAGAGGGGATTATGACGTGAACCTGGATCGAATATCGCGCGTGGAATTGAATACGCGTGTTGGAGTTCTTTCATCACTTTTTGTTACGATGGACATCCTGCACCGTGAACCGCGCCTCGCGTACAATTCCATTTTTGCGGTATTCAATTCCAACAGTACCCAGGAAGTTGAAGGAGGGGTTGAATACAACATCACGCCGGCCATCCGGACTTTTGCACGCTACGCGTACGTCGACTATCGGGATGACAACAGTCAGCGGTTCACGGTCGGCGGCTCGTACGATTTCCTCAGCGCTTCGTACACAAGAAACTTCGGTTTTGCCGGCGACCTGAACGGTGTGGCGGTTCAGGCTGCGTATCCATTGCAGGATCGCACATTCGTCCCAATGCTCGCATTTGGCTATGGAAGTTACAAAGTGTCGCCCGATGCGTCGACGAATACGGTGTTCAATGGATCGATCGGACTCACGTATCGCCCAATGCCTTCCCTCTCAGCTGATGTCGAAACTCAGTATATGGAAAACAGACTTTATGCCAGCGACGTAAGAGTCTTTCTAAAAGTCAATTATTGGTTCAGTACGCGGCTGGACTGAGAAATCGAAACCAATTGTTTCTTGCCATGAAATCGAACATTCTGACCTCCGGAATACTCTTGTTGGCCCTCGGCGCCCTTGGTGTCGGAAGACTTCTGCTGCCGGACGCTGTTGCAGGTGCCGAAGAAAAATCCAAATTTCTCAAGTTCTCTCATCAGAAGCACGTGAGCGATGTGGGCGTGGACTGTGAAACGTGCCACAAGGAAATCGCGGAAAACAGCAAGCTCGGTGACAGACTCATTCCCGACCATACCGCGTGCCAGAGTTGTCACGGGGACGAACTGAGCAAGAATTGCACGTTTTGCCATTACAGCGACAAGCCTGAGAAAATCGTTGTCACGCCCGTCCGGGATATTATTATTGACCACAAGAAGCACGTGTCGGACCGCAAGACCAAATGTCTCGAATGCCACGTCGGCGTCGACAAGGCCGAGCTTGCATCAGACATCGGCCTTCCGAAAATGAATTCCTGCGTTGCCTGCCACAACGGACAAAAGGCCGTCAACCAATGCGAAAACTGTCACCGCAACCTCGCTTCGCTCTATCCGGAATCGCACGCGAAAGGGAATTTTGTCAAAGACCATAAAAACTATGTCCGCTTGAACGGATTGGACGCCCAGTGTCAGGCCTGCCACGCGGACAATTTCTGCTCGCAATGTCACGACGGATCAAATCTCACGAAACTGAGTTCCGGCACTTCCATTGGCATGATCTCTCCCCGTACACTGGGGAACGACAAACCGAAGGCGCTTGCGGGACAGTCTGTTCACGACATCAATTACCGGTTCACCCACGCTGTCGATGCAAAGGCAAAGACCACGGAATGCCAGACCTGTCACAACACGCGCACGTTCTGTAATGACTGCCACGAGAATGGGACACAGGGTGATGGTGGGACGCTCCCGGCAAGCCACAGAATCCCCGGGTTTGCCCTTCGCGGTGGATACGGCAGTGGCGGAGGAAGGCATGCAGACCTTGCGAGAAAAAACATCGAACAATGCGCCAGCTGCCACGATGCCGAGGGAAATGAACCCACCTGCGTATTCTGTCACTCGGACAACGATGGGATCAAACATACCGACCCAAAAACACACGTGACCGGTTTCATGAACACGATTCACGGCGAATGGCATTCAAATCCCGGTGCCACCTGCTTCGTTTGCCATACCGATGCCAACGCAAGGCCATCCGGGGCGAAGGGCAGAGGGTTTTGTGGATACTGTCATTCCTAACGTAGAATACTGAAGAGCGCTATGAAGACGACATTATACCTCCGAATTGGCATCGTTGCTGCAACGACGGCGCTGCTTTACGGATGTAGTGAACAGAAAAGCGGTTCGCAGTCAGCCAATCCCGTATTTGTGTATGTCCACCCTCAGGGTTTTGCGTCGCCCGCTTCAACGGATTTCCACGGCAATGCCATCAGAAACTCGGGTTGGGATATACGTCAATGCAGACAGTGCCACGGTGGAACGTATACCGGGAGCAACGCAATTTCGTGCATCAACTCGGGTTGCCACGTGGACTATGACGGCAATCCAAAAAGTCCGGAATCGTGCAATACGTGCCACGGCACGTTTACGGGGCACGCCAACGACACGCTCTCGTGGGCACCGCCCCGGTCGGCGACCGGAGATTTGAACACCACCGCGCGCGGAGTAGGTGCGCATCAGTTTCACCTCAACCCGGCGATGATGGATCTGTCAAACGCTATTTCCTGCAACGTCTGCCATCGCGTGCCCTCGGATGTCTATGTCTCCGGACACTTCGACTCACCGACAGCCGCACAGACGATGTATTTCGGGCAACCCGCCAAGACGCCGAGCGCCGGCATCACTCCCAACCCATCCTATGATTCCCAGTCGCTCCGATGCAGCAACACGTACTGTCACGGCAACTTCGCTGTCCGAAAGTCGACCTCAACCTACCAATTCGTGTATACTGACAGCGTCATTGCCGGAGCGCGTTATTCTCCCCAGTGGAATGGCGGGGAGCAGGAGGATGCGTGCGGCACGTGCCACGGAATACCGCCCGCAGGACACCGGAATTTTGGTACGAGCGTCACCGTGTGCACGACGTGTCACTACTACAAGCAAAGTGGACAGGGGCAGCAACTTGACAAGTCGATACACATCAACGGCAGGATTGACTTATACGGCCAGGAATACGATTTCGGGCAGTAGTCGAAGATCCGTGCCGAACAGGGAGCAGTTCTCTGGTGAGGAGGAAACCATGATCAATCAAGCCGTCCTCGATATTATTGCAAAAGACTATCTGTATGCCGTCGCCGGTGAATGTAACGGCTGCCAGCTTTGTGAGTTTCTTGCAGTGAACAATTTCGAACGAATGCGTGGAGGGCGAGGATTCACGGTCACTCATCAGCCCGTGACGTGGGAAGAAAAGGAACAATGCCAGGAAGCGATGGACAGATGTCCGGTTCACGGTATCACGAGGACCGAACGCGCCGTCCCGCAGTGTGAATCGTAATCCAGTCGTAAAAAATATCCGACCGGAAAGTGCCGGCTACGTTTCCTGCATGGAGACGCCGCGGCGCGCCGAACGGTGATTGTCGGTAAACAATCGTAGCGCAAACAAAAAAGGGAGACCGTGAGGTCTCCCTTTTTTGTTGTTCAGCGGCAGTTCACTTGATATCCGTCTCCCAATAAACCTTATGTGACGTAAGGCTCACCATGGAGATGTGTGTCGGGATCATCTTCATCTTCGCCTGTTTCACCATGTCTTCCTGCCGTACGTCAAGGACAAAACGCACCTGGAAGTAGATGTTCGGCTCATCGGCTTTCGCCATTTTTGCCTCATCGCGCGAGACACTCCAGCGATAACCCGGAGAAAACCTGACACGCAGCGCCGAAGTCCGGAATCCCCTGTTCACGGAATCGGTAAGGATCACATACGGGTTTGGCGGGACAACACAACGGACCGACGGGATGTCATACGGCGCTTCGATGGTTTCGGAGGCTGCAATAAGGTATTGCTGTGTGTCCGCGTTGTATGAATCGAGCGATGCTTTGACCACAACGCCAAAAACACGCTTGTCGAATTTCTTCTCTTTGATATGGTTCTCGATCTTGTTGATATAGGCCGCCTTGAGTTTGGCGACACGTTCTCCGAACTCGTTGGTTGTCTCAAATTCCGTCTTCTTGCTTGTCGATGCAAGGAAATCATCGGTCGCATCCTTCAAGAAACCCCACTCATCCTTGAGGATGCGGCTGAAATCGTCCGGCTTCATGAAATCGTCCGGATTGGGCAGCTGTTGTTGCGCAACCAACAATTGTCCGCTTGCAGCCACGATCAGAAGCGTACACATCGCCTGAAGAATAGAGAAAAAAAGTCTTCGCATGCGTTCTCCTTGTCTTTGTCAGTACGTATTGTCCCTAATATACAACTTTTCACAATCTTTGTGTATAGAATTTTCGCCGAATTTGCCACAGAAATGCCCCGGGATCTGTTATGGCCGGACCCGGGTGAATGTATGGCAGGGCTTTCAGAGAATCTTCATCATATCGATAACGCATCGATCTTCAGCAGTATATCCCCGCGAAAACCTTCATCACGTGTTTGAGAGTTGTGTCCCGAAACGTTGCTGCGTCGTCTTCATCGGCAATTGTCTCATCCGCGCGGATGGAATGTCTTGTGGACTTCCTTTAAATATTCACGATCGATGTGCGTGTAGATTTGTGTCGTCGAAATATCGGCGTGACCCAGCATTTCCTGAACTGCGCGCAAATCTGCACCTCCCTCGAGCAAATGTGTCGCGAAAGAATGTCGAAAGGTGTGCGGATGGACTTCCCTTTTGATCCCGGCAGCCCGGGCGTATTTCCGGATGATATCCCAAATTGCCTGCCGTGTCATCCGCGTGCCGCGAGCGTTGAGAAACAGCGCATCAAGCGATTTGCCGCGCTTCGCGTAGACCGTTCGCCCGTTTCGCTGATACCTGGTAATCCAGTCGCGGGCAGATTTGCCGATCGGTACGAGGCGTTCTTTCGATCCCTTGCCGAACACCAGGACGAGCTCGTCGTCGAAGAGCACGTTCGACTGCTTAAGATTCACGAGTTCGGAAACCCGCATTCCGGTTGCGTAGAGCGTCTCGAGAATGGCACGATCCCGGATTCCCAGGGGCCGTTCTGTGTCCGGCTGCCCGAGGATCTTCTCGACTTCGGCGATACTGAGAACTTCGGGAAGACTCTTCGACCTCTTCATCGATTCGAGGTTCTGGGTGGGATCGTCCGTCGCATCCTCCTCACCGACCAGAAACCGGTGAAACCCTCTCACTGCAGAAAGAGTCCGCGCGATGCTTCGGGGAGAGAGTTCCGCACGGTGAAGCGACTGAATGAATCGCGCAATATTCTCTTCAGTGACTTGTTCCGCTTTGGCGATACCGGCGGCGGCCAGAAAGTCCCTGTACCGTGCGAGGTCGAACTCATAGGAGACGTACGTATTGTGAGCAACCTGTTTTTCAATCCGGAGAAACTCAAAATACCTGGTCAATTGAAGGTCGAAAGGTCTCTGTGTTGACTTTGTCGGACCCGGTCCTGTAGTGCGATGGTGCTTCACGTTGCGAGTGCCATTCGACGGGGAGGGGGGTGTCGTTGCTTGATGATGTTCATTGAAGCGGAATGCGAAACAACGTGCTGACTGCACCGTGACACGAGGCACGGGAGGTCGCGAATCGATGAGCGGCGACGCCGATGTCGTGAGGTGAAGCGCCTTGCGTCATAACAATTGTTGTACCAGGATGCGCGGGAGAGAGTAAACCACGAACGGATCGACGGAACAACCTGGCCTAGCTTTTGACGGCTTTGGCCACAGTATCATAGATCTTGAATGCCCGGTCGAGATGTGAAATCTTGATGAGTGTCATCACTTTTTTCTGCATCGCGGCAAGTTTCACGATTCCGCTGTTCTCTCTCATTTTGCGTTCTGCGATGAGGAGTGCGCTGAGTCCGCTGCTGTCGCAAAATTCCACGTCGGCGAGGTCGATGATGAGCTCCTTCGTTTGTGCAGAACAGAGCACAAGGAATTCCCCCTTGAGTTCCGGCGAGATGTTCGCGTCGAGCTTGCGCGCCTTCACCTTGAGAATTGTTGCTTTGCCGTCTTTCCTTATATCAAAATGCATTCAAGCCTCCTGCTGCAACGTCAAGCTGGAACATTCGTTTTCACGTAACGTCTTTCAATCACTGAACCATCCTTCAACCAACCATTGACTGCGGGGATTGCAGCCCTGAACGATTCCTTCGGCCCTCAGAACATGTCGAGACACCTCAGGAGATTCTTGTAGGCCACCGGCGTATTCGTGGTCATCCGGGTCTGAATTTCAAAATTATAGAAATGATCACCGCTCGGTTTGGCAAATCCGACACGCAGGGGCGCGTTGGATTCCCGGCAGATGAATGCACTCGGCAACGCGAGGTTGACATTCAAATCCAGGGCTATATCGAAGGTACTTGATTTCATCTTCCGAAGCAATTCCCCCCGCGGGATGAACCACCGGTTGATATCCTGCGGAGAGTAGGTAATGGTCCTGCCGTTGAAGTTTGCCTGCAGCGGAAACGCAAGATCTTCGCGCGCAACGACCATAACGCTTCCAGCGCCGAACCGGCGTCCGAGATATTTGAGCACGGATTGCATTGACTCGGAGTCGGTCACCGTCTCCGGGAATACGACGAGCGCTTTCCGGGCCCGTGCGACTGCTTCCGTAAATCGGACGACAGGATCACGTTGTTTCCGGAAGTGAAACCGGGCGTAGCGCAGCCCAATGGTAAATCGTAACCCGGAGAACATGAAACTCTTATCGTTTCTTATAGCGGTCCTGGAGAGCCTGGATCAATTTCGTCACGTAATCCTGGTCGAAGAAATAGTAGCGAAATTCCAGGTTGACACGCGAGTAGTTTTCATTCGCCGTGCCGCTCTTCATCATATCGAGTTTATTCGTATTTGCAAGAGCATATTCTCCCGAGAGCGTCACCGAAACAAACTCGCTGAAGAAGATGTCAAAGCCGATACCGCCGTAATAATTGATGTCGATTTTGGTGATTCCACTCCCAAGGTCCGGTCCGTTGTCGGAACGTGGATCGAAGTAGATTCCGCCCGCTCCTGCGTAGAGGAAGGGGTTGAACGTACCGTGCGGGATCATATCGTAACTGAGGTAGAGATTGCCCGACATCAGCGTGGTCGTGTTCGAGCCGCCGAGAGCATCTTTCCAGCCCAACTGGCCTGTGCCGAGTGACGCCCGGATGCCAAGGTGTTCCATCACGGAATAGCTGAGAGAGACACCGCCACCTCCTTTGTACAGGCCGTCGCTCAAGTTCGGGTTGAAGAGATAGAGCGAACCGCTGACACCGACTCCGAGCTTGCCGCTTCGCATCTGGGCTGGTGACAAACCTGAGAAAGCAATCAATGCCAGACAAAGAAAGATTCCGTGCAATGTTTTGTGTGTTTTCATAGTATCCCCGCGTTAGTTGGTTCTGGATGATTTCCCGATCAAAGCAAGAAACTCACGTTCATTGATCGTCTTGATACCGAGTTCCCGGGCTTTTTCAAGCTTGGAGCCGGCCTCTTCTCCAACCACAACGAAATCGGTGTTTTTGCTGACACTCGAAGTGACTCTGCCGCCCAACGATTCGATCTTCTCTTTCGCTTCTTCCCGAGTCAATGTACTCAAACTGCCGGTGAGAACAAATGTTTTTTCCCACAAGGGTGTTCTCACTTTTGATTTTGGCACATTGTCAGACAACTGCACACCCGCTTCCCGTAATCGCTCAATCAGCCTGCGATTATGCCTGTCAGCGAAGAAATGCGCAACACTCTCCGCGATCCTGGGACCAACGCCCTGAATGTTCTCGAGATCATCGCTGTTGGCCGACATGAGAGCGTCAATCGTTGGAAACTGTCGCACGAGCAGTTGCGCCACTCCGGCGCCGATGTGTCGAATGCCAATCGCGAAGAGCACACGCGCGAATGGTCGTGCTTTGCTCGCCTCAATTGCATTCAGGAGATTGGCCGTGCTTCTCTCGCCCCACCGTTCGAGGGACGCGAGCTTCCTGGCTTTCTTGTGCAAATCGTACAGGTCGGCGAAGCTGTGGACGTATTCAAGCGTCACCAGCTGGTCAACAACCGCTTCTCCCAGCCCTTCGATATCCATCGCACCCCGATGAGCAAAATGTTCGATCCTTCCTCTGACTTGTGCGGGGCACTCGCTATTTTCGCAGTAGTAGTTTGCTTCATCGGCCGGGCGGAAGATCTTCGACCCGCACACAGGACACGAAGACCCGAACCTGAACGGCTTGGTTCCCGAAGGCCGTTTTGTCTTGACCACAGCACTGACTTTGGGTATGACGTCGCCCCCTTTTTCCACGACGACCGTATCGCCGGGCCGGATTCCCAATTCATTGATGTAATCCTCATTGTGCAGTGTAGCCCTCGAAACCGTCGTGCCTCCGACAAATACCGGTTCCAGTTCCGCGACCGGGGTGATGGTTCCCGTGCGGCCAACCTGCAGTGTTATCCCTTTCAGTACCGTTTCGGAACTTCTCGAGGCAAACTTGAAGGCGATTGCCCACCGCGGACTCTTGGCGATTGTCCCCAGGCGTTCCTGTTGTCTCAATGAGTCGACTTTCACCACCACGCCGTCGATATCATACGGCAAGGTGTCGCGTTGTTCCTCCCATTGTTTCCAGTACCGTATGACCTCATCAATGGATTTACAGCGTCTGGTGTGTTCGCTCACCGGGAATCCGAGCGTGCGCAATGCCTGAAGATTATCCGAATGACTTGCCTGTGACCGGTCGTTTGCGAGGAGGTAGTACGCCACGAACTTGAGGGGCCGTTGGGCGACGATTTTCGGATCCTGCAGTTTCAGTGTCCCCGCCGCAGAATTCCTTGGATTGACAAACGTCTTTTCGCCGGCGCGTTCGCGTTCCTCGTTCATTCTGCGGAACTCTTCCCGTTCCATGTACACCTCCCCACGCACTTCAAGTTCGCCCGTCTTCTTCCCGAAATTCCTTAACCGCAAAGGAATGGAACGAAGAGTCCTGAGGTTCTGGGTGATTTCGTCCCCCTGAACGCCGTCGCCTCTCGTCGCCCCGCGAACAAATATGCCGTCTTCGTAGCGAAGACTGATGGCGACACCGTCGAACTTCAACTCGCACACATACGCGGCCGTTTCGCCGTCGAGGAGAGAATGCACCCGCCGGTCAAAATCCTTTACCTCTTCTTCATTGTAGGTATTTGCGAGACTCAGCATGGGAACGGCGTGGGTGACGGAGGGGAATTCCTTGGTCGGCTTGCCGCCGACCCGCTGGGAGGGTGAATCGGGGGTGAGGAATTCCGGATGGAGGCGTTCAAGCTCCACGAGCTCGCGCATCAACGCATCGTACGCGGAATCGGAGATCGTCGGCTGGGCGAGAACGTAGTAGCGGTGGTCGTGTTCCCTGAGTTCAGAGCGGAGGGATTCTATCCGTTTCTCAACCGACGAAAGCTGGCGGGATGCCATACGCATTCATAGGCTTTTCAGCCGCGCTTCGTTGATGATGACGTTTCGCACCACCACGCCGCGTTTGCCGAGTGAGCCAAGTTCTTTTCCGTTGAGTTTGAACGATGCCCCCCCGGCGTTTCCCATGGTAATCGAAAACTTGTCTTTCGCGGTGAACGTTCGTTTCCTGTTCGGGGGGAACAGGTATTCGAGAGTCGTTTTTCCGTCGACGAGGATACTGATCCAGACGGAATCGGTCGTTGCTATCTCGAGGTGAAGACTGTCGGCCTTCAATACCGGCGGGAGAACGACGGCACGGGCGACGGTGTCAGGCTTGTAGGTCGATGCCTCGGATTCCTTCACAACGGTGTCAAACGGAATCTCACGGGCCGGCTCCGGTCCCTTGTTGCCGGGTGACCGCAGCAGGAGGACGAAGGCAACGCCCGCGAGCAATACTCCCGCAAAGAGGATATTCTTCTTCAGCGTCACGGAGAATCGTTGCACCGCCGGTTCGGATTGTTTGACGGAAGGAGTCGGAACCGTTCGCGCGGGTGCAGGTGCCTCACGGACCACGGGCTGCCCGCCGGGCTCGCGAAGCGCATCATAGCGGCGAAGGATTTCGTCGGCCCCGAGACCGATCGCTTCCCCGTACTCTCGGAGAAACGCGCGAACGTATGTCTGCGGAAGAATCGAAAACTTGCCGGCCTCGATCGCTTCGAGGAACCTGATGTTGATCCGCGTGGAAAACGAGATGTCCATAAGCGACACCTGTTTTTCCAGGCGCAACTTCTTCAGATCTTCACTGAATTTCGGAATATCCATGGTTGTACTGCCAGAGTTCAGAGGAGGATCGTGCCTTCAACGTGATGACACTGCGATGAAATGTTAGCAATTATTTCAGCCAGTTTCAAGGAGAGGGAGTTGCGGCTGTGTGCCGGAGCACTCTTATGAACTCAGGTGTGAGCGCTTTCTGTCCAAGACATCGCGCATCGTTCTCGAGAGTTCCTCAAGCTGATACGGTTTTTGAAGGAACGCTTCGGCAGTTTCGCCCGCGGGCGATGATTCGAGGCTCTTGTTGCTGTAGCCCGTCGAAATGATGATATGGATATCGGGGTCGATGGCCTTCAGTTTGGCGTATGTCTCCTTGCCTCCCATCACGGGCATGTTCATGTCAAGGATGACCGCATCAAATTTTTGGTTCTTCCTGAACAGTGCGACGGCCTTTTTTCCGCTGTCGGCGACGGTGACCTGATAGCCGAGGTTGGAGAGCATTCCGCCGATCACTTCCGCCACATTCTGTTCATCATCGACGACGAGGACGCGTTCGCGTCCACGCTCGAGCTTCTGAGCTTTCAACGATTGAATCGTTCGGTCGGATTCCTTGAGGAGGGGGAAATAGAGCGTGAACTGGGAACCGATGCCCGGCTCGCTCTGCACGGTAATGAAGCCGTTGTGGGAGTTCACGACGCCGTAGACCACGGCGAGGCCGAGGCCGGTACCTTTCCC
>DATDNS010000295.1:0-2779 GCA_036518155.1 Bacteroidota bacterium | reverse complement strand
GAAGTACATTCGAGGTGTGGTCCATCTTGCCATCCCTCTAGTCGAGCACGGATGCCAGAAGCGCCATGCGGATCAGCACGCCATTCTTCGTTTGTCGGAAATATGCAGCCCGGGGATCGTTGTCCAGGGCCGTTGCTATCTCGTTGAGGCGGGGTAACGGGTGAAGTATCAGCGCATTTGAGCGGAGATGTTTGACGCTGTTCGCATCCAGATAGTATGGCGAGGGATGTTTTTCGTGTTGTGAGAGTTTTTCCGGCTCGATGCGCGTGACGTAGACAACGTCGACTTCCGGCAACACTTTTGCCAGGTCGGATTCGAGCGAGTACCACACGTTGTGATTCGAGAGATGGTCGAGAATATCCTGCCTCATTTGGATCGACGGCGGTGCAACAAAATGAATCTTGACCCGATCGAATTTCCCGAGAAGGTATGCCAGCGAATGGACCGTTCTTCCATCCGCGAGATTGCCGACCATCGCAACGTTCACGCCGTCAATAGCCCCGTGCTCTTTGTAGATCGTGTAGAGGTCGAGCAGCGCCTGCGTCGGGTGCTGCCCTCCTTTGCCGTCTCCCGCATTGATAACTGGAACAACAGAAGCCGCGGCTGCCCGTTTTGCGCCGCCGACGGTATCGTGTCGCAGGACGATGACGTCGCAATAATTTCCCACCACGCGGATCGTATCTTCGAGTGTTTCGCCCATCATCACGGAGGAGAATTCGTGGGCCCGTTCCGTCGAAATCACTTTTCCGCCGAGCCGAAACATCGCAGACTCGAACGAAAACCTTGTTCGTGTCGACGGCTCGTAGAAAAGCGAGGCCATAATCTTGTTCTGATAATCCTGCGTCCCTCCCCGTGTCAGGACGCGTTCCATCGCATCGGCGCGGTGGAACAATTCAACGAGGGTGGGCAGATTGAACTGTTGCGATTCGATGATGTGATGAAGTTTCATGTCCGTCATTGTGGTCACGAATGATTGTCCCCGTCTTCCCTTCGAGCGCGGGAAGAATATGTTCGGGGTTTGTGATAACGACTCGTTGCCCGCCTTTCTCCAGGAATTGAAGCGCAGCTTCAATCTTCGGCTTCATGCTCCCCTCCTGGAATTGCCCCTGGTGAAGATAGGTTTTCATGACGTCCGCCGATATCTCGCCAAGAACCTGTTGTCCCGGTTTCTTGTAATTGATGCAAACGTGCTCAACATCCGTGGAGATCAGGAATTGCTGCAGGCCGAGCTTGCTCGCCAGAAGTGCCGAAGCGCGGTCTTTGTCGATGACAGCCTCGATGCCGGAGTACATCCCGTCCCGTTCGACAACCGGGATTCCACCGCCGCCGACCGTAATGACGATGACATCCCGCTCAATGCACTCGCGGATGATGTCGAGTTCCACGATATCCCTGGGAATCGGGGAAGGCACAACGCGGCGGTAGCCGCGCGCCGCATCTTCGATAATATTCCAGCCTAATTCCGAACGCTTCTGGTCCGCAGCGGATTTCGAATAAAACGGGCCGATGGGCTTGGTTGGATTCCTGAAGGCCGGATCGTTGCAGTCGACAACAACCTGGGTCACGAGCGTGACAACCGGACGACGGATGCCCCGCTTCTGCAACGCAGCTTGAATGGTATTCTGCACGACAAAACCGATTTCACCCTGCGTCATCGCCACGCAGACGTCGAGAGGCAGCTGGTATGTCTGGGAGGAACCCGCTTCCGACCGCAGCAACTGGGAACCGACTTGCGGCCCGTTCCCGTGCGTGATCACCACTTCATAGCCGCTCGCAGCGACTTCAGCGATGCTTTCTGCGGTCAGCCGTGCGTTTTCGATTTGTTCGGCGATTGTTCCGCGCTGTCCTGTTCGGATGAGCGAGTTTCCGCCGACTGCGATCAGTACGGTTTTTTTCACGATTTTGGTTTCGGAGCAGTATGTAGACGATCGCCTTTTCCGTGTGCAAGCGATTTTCCGCTTCATCGAAGACGACCGATTGAGCTGAATCCATCACTTCATCAGTCACTTCCTCACCGCGGTGCGCAGGGAGACAGTGCATGAAGATGGCCGATGGTTTTGCGTACTTCATCAACGCGGCATTGACCTGGAAGTCTCTGAACACAGACGCCCGCTCATCCCGCTCCGCTTCCTGTCCCATGCTTGTCCAGACGTCCGTGTAGATCACGTCGGCATTTCGGACACCTTCCCTGGGAATATGAGACATTTCCACCGCTGAACCCTGTTCGGCAGCAATCTTTGTCGCCATTTTCACGACCTCTTCGTCGGGCAAATAGCCCCTCGGTGTCACGGCGACGAAATTCATCCCCAGCTTAGCCGCAAGGAGCATGAGTGAATGACAGACATTATTGCCGTCACCGACAAACGCAAAGCGTTTACCCTTGAACGTGCCAAGTTTCTCCTCGATCGTCAGGAAGTCACCCACTGCCTGGCACGGATGTTCGAAGTCCGTCAATGCATTGATGACGGGAACCTTCGCGTAATTCGCCAGCTCTTTGAGCCCGTCGTGACTGAATGTCCTTACAACAATCCCGTGCACCCATCGCTCCAGATTCTTTGCGACGTCGTGAATCGATTCGCGCTTTCCGAGACTGATATCCGCCTGGGTAAGAAAAATTGCGTGTGCCCCAAGCTGTTCGATGGCAACATCGAACGTGACGTGCGTGCGGAGCGATTGCTTCTCAAAAATCATGGCAAGCGATTGTCCTTCGAGGGCGCGATAG
Organism: Bacteroidota bacterium; assembly: GCA_036518155.1. Taxonomy (GTDB): domain Bacteria; phylum Bacteroidota; class Ignavibacteria; order UBA10030; family UBA10030; genus JADGQA01. The sequence continues at coordinate 57 of DATDNS010000295.1, read as the reverse complement.
AATACTTTCGGATTTTTCTTCATCCGTTTCGAGAGATTCAGAATTTCGCGGAAGTCC
>DATDNS010000294.1:0-4496 GCA_036518155.1 Bacteroidota bacterium | reverse complement strand
TATTGAAGAGCGCAAGAATTCCGAAGTTCACTGCGGCAGAGCTGAGAACGGCTTCGACCGGCTGTGGTTGAAATGTGAACGTTGGGATTTCAGCAGCATTGATTGTCGGCTTTTTCTGACCGGTGCTGTCGGTGGAAATGCGGAAAATCATTCCGCCGCTCGGCGTCTCGCCGGTTTTCTCTTTCAGGAATTCCGCAAAACTTCCCTGGTACCGTTCCGCAGCGCGGGTAAACTCGTCTTTCAACCGGATCCCCGTACCGGCTGCCGTTGTGGCGGTCATCGAAAACGTTGCCGAGGGGGAAATCCGCGCAATGGCAAATGCCAGACCTTCCTGGACGCTCAGTTTGTTCTGCCGGTCTTCATAAAGCCGGGCATCAAAGTCACGGATCTTGACGTCCCGGTCTTCGTTCATCTTCTGCATGAAACCCTGGAATCCCCTGATCACCTGGTCCATCGGTACTCCGGGGGGCGCCTGGTAGTCCGCCATCTTCTTCCTGTCGTCCTGCCAGAGCGAGGCGGAATAACGGGACCGTTTCGATGTCAGTTCGTCCACGCTCGGCACATCCACGGCACGCCCTGCCACGAGCACCGCCGCCCGGGGGATGATCATCACGGAAAACACCCAGATCACGAGCGCCAGAAGAAACGACGTGGAAGATTTTTCCGTCCTCGATGAAACGAACAACGAAATCGCGAGGAAGGCGCCGAAATACAGATAGCCGGCGACGATGACAAGCAGGAGCCGGTACCAGTCGGACTGCTGCAGCGGGATTCCCATAAGCACAAGGAGGAGAACGCCGAGGAGAATCGGGACAAGCAGCGGCAATGCAAGGGCGAGGAACGATCCGGCCATTTTCCCGAGGATATAGGTACCGCGCCGGACGGAATTCGAGAACGTCAGCTTCAGCGTGCCGCGTTCTTTCTCACCGTTGACTGCATCGTACGCGAAGAGGATTGCGAACAGCGAGAGGACGATCTGAAAAATAAATTCCAGGTCGAGGAACCGGAACACCGCGTAGATCGGCTCGTCGCTGTACCGGCTGTCCTGCGCATCGATCGAAGCTCCGGGGCGGACCGACGTCGTCCGCCCGATGTCGTTCGAGACTCCCATGACAAGAGAGGCGATAGGTTGCGGGGGGAGGAAGACGCTGTGGTCCCGGACTTCTTTCCAGTCGGTAATCCCGTCGAATGTCCGGAGCTCTCCCCGCAGCGCCGCCTGGTAATTCTCCGCGCCGATCTGGTAATTCCTGCCGCCGACGTAGAACGAAAGGAGGATAAGGACGGAACAGGCCCCGAAGGTGACGGCGAACTTCGTCGATGCAATGATTTCTTTCAGCTCTTTTTCAATAATGAGTTTGATCATACGCTCTCCTGGTTTATCAATCTCGCTGTTATCCGTTGGCTGTTGGCGCTGAGAGTTGGGCTCTCTCCTTTGACTTTTATCTTTCGGCTTCCAGCCAGCTGTGTCCTGCGATTCACATCTCACGCTTCACTACTTGCTCTTCACTCTTCACCCTTTACCATTCACCATTCACCAATTGCTATTCACCCTTAACCATTTACCATTCACCATTTGCTCTTCACCCTCACTCCCATATCACCTATCGCATATGACTTATCACCGCTTTTCAGTTCACGTGTCCCGCCATATACTGCATATACAGCGTTTCGAGGTCTTCGCCGGCAAGATCGTTGGCCGACCGTTGCATGACAAATTTTCCCCGGCTCATGATCCCGATGGTATCGGCGATCTCCTTCGCGCGGAAGATATCGTGCGTCGACATCAGGATCGACTTCCCTTCGTTCCGCAGCGCTTCGAGGAGACGCTGAAACTCGTACGCCGCCTGCGGGTCGAGTCCCGAGGTCGGCTCGTCAAGAAGGATCGCCGGCGCATCCTTGAGGATGGCGATGGCGATCCCGCATTTTTGCCGCATCCCTTTCGAAAACCCCTTCAGCCGTTTTTCGTGGGCTTCATCCTGGAGGCCGACGCGGCGCAGGACCGCGCGGTAATCGTCCTTCGTGTAGTTCAGTTTCCCGCCGAGCTTTGAGAAATAGTCCAGGTTCTGGATCGCGGTGAAGTTCTGGTAGAGCATGACGTTCTCAGAAACATACGCGACGCTGCGCCTGGCAAGGAGAGGGTCCCGATGCGTCACAATCCCGTCGATTTTCGCTTCGCCCCCCGTCGGTTCGATGAAGTTCAGAAAAATGTTGATGGCGGTCGTCTTGCCGGCCCCGTTGGCGCCCAGCATCGCAAAGATTTCACCGCTCCTGACGGTGAACGAGACGCTGTCGAGTGCCAGCACGCCGTCTTCATACCGCTTGGATAGATTGATCGCTTCCAGTACCGCTCTCCGTTCCATGCACGCCTCCGTTGATAAAGTTGTAGTGTGGTCGTTGGTGAATAGTGATTGGTGATTGGTCTAAGAGAGCCTCACCTACCGTTTTGAAAGTCGCATGCCGAAGACGACCATGCCTCCGACGAGTCCGACGATTGCAAGGACGAGAAGGATCGTCCCGATGACATTTGCGTCGGCCTGGATTTCCACGGTCACGGTTTTATCCTCCGCGTTCACGGGCTGATTATCCGAAAGCCCGCTCGTCCGCAGCCTAAGCTCGTACCGACCGACGGCCGCTCCTCTGGCAGGAACCGCTGAGAGTGTCACCCGCCGTTCTTCGTTGATGTCGAGTTTCGGGATAATCACCGGATCGACGGTCTTTGTCCAGCCGAGCGGAACATCGACGTCGATTTTCACGTTGTCGAGACGCCGCGTCCCTTCGTTCACCACGTCGACGTACATGCTCATCGTCCCTTCGGGTTTGATCGTGTAGTAGAGCTGCGGCGCACGAACGAGCAGCCGCCCTTTTCCCCGCGGAACGAGTTCAAGACGCGTGTACCCGGCGTTGAGTTTCTTCAGGTCCTCTTCTGTCCAGACCTTGTCCTTTGTGGTGTCGAAAGCGGCGGAATTTTCGGTGGGGACGACGATCACAAAGAACCCGATCGCTTTGTCCATCGCCACCCTGTCTGTCGGCCTGTCGGGAAGCGTCACGGCGAGTGCCGCCTTGATGGAATTCGATGATTCCGTGAACTTGACCTGCGTCAGCCTGGCGTTCGTCGTCGCGTCTTTGAAATAGCGGTCGATCTGGCGCGGCAGGTTCAGGACTTCAAGCCGGAAGGTGTTGCTCGACCCGCTGAAGAGCTCGAGCGTCAGGTCGTAGGTTGCCGTGTTTCCCAGTTCCGCTTCCTGCGAGAATTGCTGCGACTGGACGGCGACCCGGTTCGCGGAATTGTCTTTCTGGAGGACGATCTTCATCGTTCGCGTCGTGCCGTTACCATAAATGATGTTGACAGTCACGGCGTCGAGGTCCTGCAACAGCGCAAAATCGACCTGCTGCGGTTTCCCGGTCCTGAGGTTGACAACCTTCGTTTCGTACGGTTGCGAGATGATCGACCCGTCGTTGTTGTAGATCGAGACATAGAGCGTGCTGATAAGGTCGGGCTGAAGCGACCGGAACAGCTTGTCTTCGATCCCCACAAGTTTCTGAAATTCCTCGCCGCTTCCCGACGCGTTTTCCAGCGTGAGCTTGACGCGCTTCGATCCGTCCGAAGCCTGGTATTTCACTGCGTGCTCGATGGATACAAACTGCTGCTCAAACAGGACTGAAAGAAGCGATTGCTGGTAATTGACTTCCGCGTCGGCGACGGTGTTTTGCGCACGGTCGAAGTCTCCCTGGGAGATCAGACCTTTCTGGAAGAGGGTTTTCTGCCTGTCAAATTCCTTCTTCGTCGTCTCGTAATATTCCCTCGCACGCTTCAACCCGAGAAGGCGATATTTGTCGTCACGCTGGTTGAAGCTGTTGTATTGTGCCGTCGAGAGGTTTGTCAGCAGGAGCAGAAGCACGAGAGCTTGTCCGAGACGACCGAACAACCTGCGGCCTGTTGTCGAGGTGAACGGGATGGATTTCATGGATTCTTCACGTTGAGTAACGCAACACCGGTTATCGATGGCTAGTGACGGACAACGTGGCGAAAATGATGCAGAGAACATAGTTAATTGCTGTTATCAAGTGTTAACAAATGTAAATACCGTAGAACCTGACGAGCGGGGTTCGTATATTTGAAACGATGAAACTTTCGAAGAACACCGTGCGGGCAATCGTCAGCCTCATCGTCATCGCGGTCGGCGGCTTGATGGTCCTCCAGTACAACCTCTTGAGGAATACGATTGAGCTCAGAGACCAGACGTTCAAGCGGAATGTTTTCGCCGCATTGAACGATGCGATGGACAAGCTGGAAGAGATGGACCTCAGGAACCGTGTTTTTCTCGTCAGCGATGATACATCGCTCCCTGCCACTATCACGATCGTTCGGAAAGAAGAACGCCAATCATCGGTCAGCAGTCCGGCTGAAATCAGCTCGCCGATGATGGTTTTTACAACGAGTACTATTGCGGGCAGAATCGAAAACGATCGACTCTTCTACAATCTTGGCAAGCCCC
>DATDNS010000293.1:0-6204 GCA_036518155.1 Bacteroidota bacterium | reverse complement strand
CACGAATCGCAACGCGGGTCCAAATCTTGCGGACGTTTGATGTCTCGTATTTTGCGCAGTTCCTTTACGGGTTTGTCTTCCTTATTGTCGGTCTTGTCGTCGTGATGACACGTCCACAGGGAAAAACCCAGCGGTTGTTCGCCAATTACAGCATCCTCACGCTGCTGTTCTTTGGACTTTCCAGCCTTAACCTGAATCCGGTTGTTGATGCCGTGTGGAAAATCAGGCTCCTCTCACTCAGTTTCCTGACGGCGAGTATCTTCTCACTCCCGGTGTTCCTGCGTTTTTTCCTGTTCTTCCCGGTGAAACGGGCGTGGTACGACAGCAAATTGTTCACGGCATTCCTCTATCTCGTGAGTGTTGTGATCGTGGTCCTGGTGATAGGGTCGGGTGAATTGTCCTTCCTGCGCAGTTTCCTCGGTGAGACGCTTTCGAAAGTAATCCGGATGAATATCGGTCTCATCATCAATATGCGCTATCTCGCGTATGTGGCGGGCCTCGCCGTCTTCATCGACAGTTATCTCCGCCGTGTAAAGACGGAGCGCAAAAAAGAACTGAGGCCGATCCTGTTTGGTGTCGTGGGCGGAATATTGACATCGGTGTACATTCTTATTGTTACCTCGAAGAATCCATTTGCAATCTACCTGCAGCCCGTGATTCTCACGCCGGCACTTTTTCTCCTCGTCGTGCCGATCATGTTCGGTTATGCCATTGTGCGCTTCCGGCTCATGGACATGGATTTCATCGTCAAGAGAAGTCTGATCTACGGTATGGTGACGGCGACCATGGCGGCAATGTATTTGCTCATCATCTTTGGATTGGGGACACTCCTCGCCAACGTCGTTGGGTCTGAAGACAGCCGCACCACCAACCTCGTCGCGCTGATTGTTGTCGCGTTTGCGTTCGATCCGATGAAACGGAGAATGCAGGAATGGATCGACAGGTTCTTTTACCAGGAACGGTACAACTATCAAAAAGCGTTGCTGGAGTTTACCCAGGAATTGCCGCGCTTTACCCGTCTCAATCAGATTCTGGAATCCATCGTCCACCGCATCGCCAGCACGATGCACATTGAAAAAGTTGCCGTCATCCTTTGTGACGACAACGAAGGATGTCCCGTGGTGGCTCAGAATATTGAAGACGGTTGTTGCCAGTTCAAGCCCGAATACAATGGACTCCTCCAGCTGCTGCGCAACACGAAATCGTCCCAGTCGTTCGCCTTGCTCGCGGAAGAGCCGGACAACTATAACATCAGTGCAGAGGACAAACGAAAACTGATTCAAGCAGGCGTCGTTCTCTCGGTTCCGATGGTACTCCAGGACAAATTGATCGGAATGATCAACGTCGGACCAAAAATGTCCGGAAAGGTCTATTCCAAGGAAGATGTCGATCTTCTTTCGACGGTAGCCGCGCAGGCTGCCATTGCAATCGAGAATTCGCGTCTTCACAAGACCGAACTGGAGAAGGAGAAATTCGAAGAGGAGTTGTCGCTCGCGCGACGGATCCAGCAGGGACTCCTACCGAAGGAAAATCCCGCGATCCCGGGCCTCGATATTTCCGGGATCTCCATCCCGGCATCGACGGTCGGGGGGGACTATTTCGATTTCATCCAGATCGATGCGAACAGGCTCCTGGTCGTCATCGCCGATGTTTCCGGCAAGGGTATGTCAGCGGCGCTGTATATGTCGAAAGTCCAGGGCATGGTTCAGCTCGCTGCGCATATGTACGGCACCCCCAGGGAAATGCTCAGGAACGTCAACAGGAGAATCTTCGAAGGGATTGAACGCCGATCGTTTATCACAATGATCCTGGCTTTGTTTGATACGAAGAAGAAACGGGTTCGCATTTGCAGGGCCGGCCATAATAAAGCACTGATCGGCCTGAACGGAAAACTGAAGTTCCTCGAGGGGGGAGGAATCGGTCTTGGCCTCGAGCGCGGGCCGCTCTTCGACAATGAACTTGAAGAAGTGGTATTGCCGCTGAAACCACAGAGCATGTTTTTCTTTTACACGGACGGACTCACCGAGGCGATGAACCGCCAGGGCAAGGAATTTGGGGAGGAGACGGTGTCGAAGATTGTGAAGGAAAAACGGTCGCTCCCGGCGGAACAACTGCAGAAAGTTGTCATCACGGCGGCCGAAGAATTCCAGGGAGAAGCTGAGCAACACGACGACGTCACCGTTGTTGTCGTCAAATCCCGTGCCTAGTGGTTTCACTTATTGATAAAAGTCTCTATATTGTCCGCACATTCAATCGATGAAGATGAATTTTTACCAGGGAAAATTATGACGACCAAAGCCCCGTCCGGTGTTGCAGAATTTCCTGCAGAGTCTCTCGAAAAGATCGCTTATGCCTCCGTGGCGGACATTCCGACACAGGAACCGAACGACAGGAACCGCCTTGGCTTCTGTGTCTGGGCCTGGTTGCGGGACCGCAGGGGAACACTGGAACAGGCGATTAAGAACTCGGGATCCCGGACGCACATTCCGTATTCCGAGGTTCTCACCATCGTCGGAAAACGCCTCGAAGAACGCGGAGTACAGGTTCAATAGTGCCGATTTCCCGGGCCTGATGTCCTTTCTCTCAATGGTTCCATTTCGCAGACGGGCAAATGAGTATTGAATTCTCTTCAGTGCTCCTTTCGTTTATTCCTCTGTTTGTCGCCATCGACGTTTTTGGAGTCATTCCGATATTTCTCTCCCTCACCGAACGCCTTGAAAAGGGCAGGAAAGACAAACTCGTCACTGAGGCAACGATTACCGCGCTTGCCGTTGCGGTGGTATTCCTGTTCGGAGGTCGGGCGATTTTTCGGTTTCTTGGAATTACAGAAAATGATTTTCGGGTGGGGGGCGGCATCGTCCTGCTCGTGATTGCCGTGATCGACCTCATTTCGTCAAACGACAAGCAGCGGAATCCGGGTGATTCGGTTGGCGTTGTTCCCATCGGCATCCCGTTGATCATTGGACCGGCCGCACTGACGACGATCCTCATCCTCGTGGATACGTATGGCTACTGGATGACGATTCTGTCGATTCTCCTCAACTTGTTCATCGTGTGGCTCGTGTTCCGCTATTCCCGGCTCATCGGCAAGGTGATGGGAAAGAACGTTTCGAACGCGGTCGCAAAAGTCGCTGCGCTCTTCATGGTCGCGATTGCAGTGATGATGATCCGGGTGGGTCTCGGCGGAATGATTGCCCGTTGAGCCAATCAAGGTCACTATTTTGGGAGGTATAAATGGATTTAGGACTAAAGGGCAAGGTTGCGATCGTGTGTGCCTCAAGCGAAGGACTCGGAAAAGCGAGTGCCCTGGCCCTGGCGAAGGAAGGGGCTAAGCTGGTCATTTGTTCCCGGCGGGAAAAGGCAATTGCTGATGCGGCGGATGAAATTCAACGCCAGACGGGTTCTGAGGTTTTTCCCGTCGTTGCCGATGTCAGTATCGGCGCTGACGCCGTCAGAATCGTCAGGACGGCAGTAGAGAAATTCGGCACCGTTCACATCCTGGTGAACAATGCCGGCGGCCCGCCGACTGGCGATATTCTATCGCTTACCGATGAACAATGGCAGAAGGCCCACGACCTCACGCTCATGAGTATGGTGAGAATGACAAGAGAAGTCATTCCGTTCATGGTCAAACAGAATTGGGGAAGGATTGTGACGATCACTTCTTTCGTGGCTAAACAGCCTCTGGACGAACTCATACTGTCGGTTTCCATCAGGCCCGGGATTCACGGACTTTCCAAAATCCTCTCAAATCAATACTCGAAGAACAATATCTCCGTCAATACCGTATGCCCGGGGAACATCTTTACAAAGAGGCAGGAAGAACTCGCCCCGTCCCGTGCGGCTTCAAAGAAGATTTCGGTCGAGGAGTATCTGAAGGCCCAGACGAAGAGCATCCCGGCAGGAAGATACGGCAAACCTGAGGAGATTGGAGATGTGGTTGCATTCCTTTGTTCGGAGCGGGCGAGCTATATAAGTGGTGTGAACCTTTTGGTGGATGGCGGACTCGCCAAGGGCATTCATTAGGTAGGACGAAATTCTCTGGACTTACAGGAGCACTCTTCGTAGACTGTTACTTTTTCTCGAAGTCCAGATATTTGAATCCGTCGTGCTGTTCCTCGAACACGAGCCTGAAGTCTTTCTTCACGGTCTCCTCGTAGGGGGGAAAGAACGTATCGCCATCGACCTCGCGTTCGACGATTGTCAATTGCATCGCGTCGACCTTGCCGAGCGTCTGCGCAAAGATTTCGCCCCCCCCAATAATAAACACCTTCTCCTGGTTCCTGAGCGCTTCGAAAGCCGCATCAAGTGATGCGTAGGTTTCGACTCCTGGAATCGGCTTTGATGTCAGAACGACGTTCCTTCGATTCGGGAGCGGTCGCCCCAGCGAGTCGAAGCTCTTTCGTCCCATCAGGACAGTGTGACCCGTCGTCAGCCGCATGAATCGATGCAGATCTTCCGGGATATCCCAGGGCACCTTTCCGCCTTTGCCGATAACACGGTTAAGGCTGACCGCAGCGATAATGATGGTTTTCAATGAGGTCCTCCCTGGCGGGTGAGGTGTGTTGCTATTTCCAGGGGATCGCAATATTGAGGGATGTCAGCTTTGCTTCAAGGTCTTCCCGTTCACGGCTTCGTTTTGGAGGTTTTCCGTCGGCGGGAAGAAGGCCGAATTCGATCGCAAGCTCTTTCGCCTGCACAGCATTCCCGGACTGTATTGCGCGGATAATCTCGATCTCGAGACGCGAGAGCGTCGAAGCATTCATCCTGTAGTCGAGGAACGCCTGCCACGCCAGCGGGCACCATCGGTTGACAATTTCATTGCCGATGACGTGTGCGTAAGAACGGATTTCAAACTGGGCGTGCGGATCCATTCTCAAAGCAAGAAAATGAAAGAGATTATGGAGATCGGCTTTCCAGTAGGCTTCTGTGTACGTCGAAAGAGGGAGATCTTTTCTCGCCTGTTCACGCGCAACCCCTGCTTCCACACGCTCGTTGTAGATATTCCGCGCAAGGTCGTGAAGCTCCTGCTCTTGCTCGGAAAATTTCCGGCCGGCGGCCGGATCGACGAAGCCTTCGCTTCCTTGCTTGTTGTCCTTCGATTGTTTGCGCCACTCGGACGGTGGCGTCTTCTGCGCGGCGTCGATTGCGATTGAGTAGCGGGTGGAGTATTCGTTCACATTGGCCATACGATGGCGAATCCATTGCCGCCAGCAGTCCATGGGAACGCGAACGTGGAATTTGATCTCGCACATTTCGAACGGCGTCGTATGCTGATGTCGCAGCAGATAGCGAATGAGGCCGCGGTCCTCCTGAATCTTCTTCGTCCCGACCCCGTACGACACGCGTGCTGCCTGGACGATCGATTCGTCGGATCCCATGTAGTCCACCACCCGCACGAATCCGTCGTCGAGAACTTTGAATGGCACGCCTAGAATCTCATCGAGATCGTGGACGCGCGGTCGCTGAAGCTTTTCCGCTTCTTCCTTGACAGCAGGGGTAGAGGTAAGGCTTATTTCTGACACTCTCGATTCCTCGCGAATGGATTCGTTGAATTTGTGTCCGTTCGACGCAACGATCATCTACAAAGAAAATGTAAGCGAAAGTGGCCGGAGAATCAAGGAAAGCGGTGTGATGTGTCTCAACGGTGTGACACGGGAATCAACCAACAAGACGGGAATAATTGTCGGCCACCCATTCTGCACTCTTTTCTGCGATGGAAAGAATGGTAATCTGTGGGTTTACCCCGAGCGATGTCGGCGTGACACTTCCGTCGATGACGAACAGACCTTTGACATCGTGTGTCTGACAGTGCGCATCAACGACTGAATGCCGCGGATCGCTTCCCATTCGGCACGTCCCCAGGGGATGTGCACTGTAGAGCGCGAGCTCGTTCGGTCCCCACTCGGCGTGGTCGAGCCTGTCTTGGATTGCATCGACAGACTTGAACGAGGTTTTCCGTGAGTGGAGTGTCAGTACCTCCCTGGCGCCCGCTGCAAATTGTACTTCCGCCGTGGCCTTCAAACCTTGTTTCAAATACTCAAGGTCCCGCGGGCCAAGGTCGTAGGAAATGGATGGACGCCCGTAGTCGTTGACGGTGACTCTTCCCTCCGAGTCGGTCTCTTTAACCAGGACGATCGTTGCCCCGATATTCGGATATTCGTGCATGAGTTTTCGGTGCTCAGCACCGAACCCTGGCACGGC
>DATDNS010000292.1:0-2956 GCA_036518155.1 Bacteroidota bacterium | reverse complement strand
AGCTGTGCGACTTTGTCGTTCCCCAGCACCACGGGATACGAGATATTGTATTTCTTCACGAAGGGTTTCACATCGTCCCACCCCCCCTGGTCCAGCGAGATCCCGACAATTTCGAGTCCCTTTGACTTGTATTTCTCGTACACATCGATGAAGCCAGGGATTTCCGCCCTGCACGGTCCGCACCACGTCGCCCAGAAATTGACGACAACGGTCTTCCCTTTAAGCTTCGACAATTCGATCGTCTTGCCTTCGCTCGTCTTCAACGAAAAGTTCGGCGCCTTCTTCGAGGCATTTTGTGGAGTGAACCCGGCAAGCAGGATGAAAACTGCAGCGGTCAGTATCTTACCCATGACTTGCTTCATACATTTCCTCGTTTCGTGTTTTTCAATATACGGTGAATTCGATTTATTTCACAACAATTCCAATGGATTAATGGTTCAACCGTCCCTTGCTCTCACAGCGGTCCCGGGACTTGCTTCCCAACATTGCTTGGACACTTTCTACTCAAACGCAACGCCGTCGGCACCGAATTCAGTTCGTTGCATTTCCTCGGTTTAATCGGTATCATTTCTTGCATGACGAGCGGAACAACTGCATATGTCATTGGTCTTGACGGCGGTGGAACAAAGACGGTTGCACGACTTGCCGATTTGAACGGGGCTGCCCTTGCAGAATCCCGCGGAGGCCCTTCGAATTTCCAGGTTATTGGTGTCGAAGAATCGGCCAAAACCATCCTGGATCTCATTGAGACCTGCTGCCATAGTATTGGATGCAACAGTTCTGAAATCGGTTCAGTTGTGGCCGGACTCGCAGGAGCCGGACGACCTCAGGATCGCCAACGGATTGCGGAAGGTATTCAGGATCTCGCCCAAAAACGGGGTTTATATCTCAGGGACCTTAGGATTGAGAGCGATGCACGGATAGCGCTGGAAGGCGCTTTTGAAGGCAACCGCGGAATTGTCCTCATCGCCGGAACCGGCTCGATTGTCTTCGCCAGCGACGGACACGGCAAGGTCATTCGTGCGGGCGGATGGGGCCGATTGATTGGAGATGAAGGAAGCGGTTACCACATCGGTAATGAGGGGCTCAGGGCGGTGGCCAGAATGATGGACGGACGTGGCAAAGCAACGCTTCTCGCGGGAATGATTCGGAAACAGCTTGCACTGGGCGATCAGGAATCCATTATCAAGGCAGTGTACAAGGAGAGTTTTGAAATCGCCTCCGTTGCTCCTGTGGTCCTTCAGGCGGCCGGGAAAAAAGATGCCCGAGCGATTGAAATCCTCGATTCGGCAGCTTCCGAACTCCTTGTCTCTGTTCAGGCGGTGCTGAAAAAGCTGAGGCCGGGTGCGACAAGCTCCAGCGGGAAGATTCCACTCGTCTTCATCGGCAGCCTCCTGACTTCCGAGAACGTGTACTCGAGGAAAGTCCGTTCTCTTATTCGAAAGAAACTTCCGGCCGTTTCAATCCAGCTGCCGGCCGCCGATCCTGTCCAGGGCGCGGTGCTGATGGCAATCGCGAGTGGAGCACATGGCGTGACAGGAAAAAAGAAGGCTCGTCTGGCGGTTGCGTAGCGGCAGCAGGAAAACAGATCCTTAAGATTGATTCTTTCTTCGCACCTTCGAACATTCAATGGGTACGATAACCGTTGCCATTCCGTTTACCGGGAAGAGCCACTTCCCGTCAACTCTCCGACAGTTTACTGAATCTCCGCTGGTGGAGAAAGTGTACGTTGTCCACGACGGGGGATACAAGGGCGGCGACATGAAATGTGAGGGGATTCTTTCCTCCTCATTCACCAACGGCAGGACGGTCGGGCAAATCCTCGCGAACACAGTGACCGACCATCTGCTCATTGTAACAAGGTCGGACGCAATCGAACTGGGGCAGGGGGCGTTGGAGCGGTTTGTGACGATAGCGACTGAAACATCTGCCGGCATGGTCTATTCGGACTACCAGGAAATCAGCGACGGCAAACGGACCGGACACCCCCTCCTTGACTATCAATTCGGGAGTGTGCGCGACAATTTTGATTTTGGATTTCTCCTGTTCCTGTCGTGCAAACCGGTCAGGTATGCGGTCACGAAGTACGGAGCACCTGCCGATGTGCGGTGGGCCGGGTTGTACGATTTGAGACTGAAGATTTCGATCGATGCCGGCATCTTCCATCTCCAGGAATTCCTCTATTCGACGCCCGCATATGACGAGCGAACTTCGGGAGAAAAATTGTTCGACTATGTCGACCCTCGCAACCGTGACGTCCAGAAAGAAATGGAGGTTGTGTTTACGCAATTTCTCAAAGACGCAGGGGCGTATCTCGCTCCAGGGTTCAATCACGTGCCGGCCTCCCGAGAACCATTTCCGGTCGAGGCGAGCGTCGTTATTCCTGTACGCAACCGCGAGCGGACAATTGGCGATGCCGTGGAGAGCGCCCTCGGGCAAAAAACGGATTTCGCTTTCAACGTCATCGTCGTCGAAAACCATTCCACGGATGCCACCGGGAACGTCATCGGCCGGATGCACAACAAAGACAAGCGGGTCGTTTGCCTCGTGCCCGAGCGCCGAGACCTTGGTATTGGCGGATGCTGGAATGAAGCAGTCTTTTCCGACCATTGCGGCCGTTTCGCGGTCCAGTTGGATTCGGACGATCTCTACAGCAGCAACGGTACGCTGCAGCGCGTCGTCGATGAATTCCGCAGCAACGACTACGGGATGGTCATCGGGTCGTACAAGCTCGTGAATTTCGAGCTTCAGGAAATTCCTCCAGGCATCATTGACCACCGCGAGTGGACGGACGACAACGGACGAAACAACGCCCTGCGCGTGAATGGTCTCGGTGCTCCTCGGGCATTCCGCACGGAAGTCGCACGTGAAATCCGGTTTCCGAATGTCAGTTACGGGGAAGATTACGCCGTTGCCCTTGCCGTTTCCCGGAAGTACCGGATCGGCCGGATCTACG
>DATDNS010000291.1:0-2032 GCA_036518155.1 Bacteroidota bacterium | reverse complement strand
AGCGGTGTGTGGCCGAAAGGGACAAACCATACCTATGTCGATGGGGTTGCCATCATTGTCCAGGCAGAGACGAATGACCCGAACGATCCTTCGGGAGTCGCGAAGATTCACCCGCTCGAGACGAATTACTACGAATATGTGAGGATCAATGCTTCCACGAGCAGGACACAGGGCTGGGAACCGCTTCCAGGATACGCAAATCGATTCAACAAGAGCAGTCCCGCCACAAGTACGGATGAGACGACGTGGCCTCCCTCCTGGCCGGACCGGCCGGCGGATTGGGACGGGAGATGGAATGGGTTTTTTGGCAACGGCGTCATGAATGCGGATCTCGAGACTTATTTTGTTTTTGACGACGACGCAGACAGGGAGTACATTCTCAACCACAACTTCCACCCGGATGCGGAAGATACAACCCGCGGCGGGTTGGGGATGCAGGTGCATGCCCGCGGTTTCCAGTGGTCTCAGGTCCTCGCGGAAGACGTTATCTTCTGGTTCTACGAAATAACGAACATGGGGACGACGGATTATTCGAAAACCTTGTTCGCACAATACGTCGATTGGGGCATAGGTGGTCATAACAATTCGTCCAATAATGCCGGAGACTATAACACTGACCTTAATATGTCGTATGCGTGGTGCACGGTGAGTCTTGGCAATCCGGGAGGGTGGAGTCCCATTGGCTATTCCGGGTATGCGTTTCTTGAAAGTCCCGGGATCTCTGACGATCACATCGACAACGACAACGATGGGCTGACTGATGAGCGACGAGACAACGCAGCGACAACATTTATAACGAATCCTCTTCAGGACCCCTACCTCGTCGATGTTCAGGCGGACACGGCGCGGTTTTCAAAATTCTACGGTTATTCGTGGAAGCCTCACTGGGATGCCGATGAAAACTGCAATTGGCGGTCCTATACCGACGTCAATCGCAACGGCAAATGGGATCCAGGAGAACCACTGAATGATGACGTGGGGACAGATGGGCTTGGCCCATTCGATGAAGGATACCCCGGACCGGACCCTGACGGGACGGAGGGGAACGGAAAGCCCGATCAGGGTGAACCGAACTTTGGCATTCTTGACAAAGATGAGTCGGATCAACTCGGGTTGACCGGTTTCTTCATCTCCGCCGTGCACGACCCGTGCGATCTGAACAACGATGAGGAAAATTGGAAGCTTCTTTCAGCGCTGCCGTTGCCGCACGGATATACGCTGTCGAACGTCAATCTCGCAAACCGATTTTCGTGCTACCTGTTCCATCTTTTCGGCAGAACAACATACAGCGCACGGCAGGGAAAAGCTGAACAAACCGGCGAAACAGAACGCTTTTCCATGGCGCTCATCTTCGGGATGGATGCAAACGATTTATTCCTGAAGAAGAAGACCGTCCAACAGATCTACAACGCGAACTATCATTTCGCAAAACCACCGGACAAACCCACGATAAAGGCCATCCCCGGCGATCATCGGGTGACACTCTACTGGGACAATCGTGCGGAACTCACGTTTGATGCATTCTATCAACGCTATAACTTCGAGGGATACCGTGTTTATCGGAGTACGGAGGCGAATTTCCTTGAAGACAAGATCGTCACCGATGCTTATGGCCGGCCCACATTTCGTCAGCCGATTGCGCAATTCGACCTGGTGGACGGTGTCACGGGACTGCATCCTATCGGAGTCAACGGTGCGTACTTCTACCTCGGAAACGACAGCGGAATCCAACACTCGTTTGTCGATACAACGGCAGTGAACGGACAGACGTATTACTATGCCGTGGTCGCTTATGATAAAGGCTTCACAACGACGACTGTGACAGGCGAGTTCATCGGCATTCCACCCTCGGAGACGTCGAGTATTATCAAAGTGGACATCAATGGCAAGGTAAAGACGGATGTTAACACCGCGGTGGTCACTCCTCGCGCACCTTCGGCAGGCTATGTCGGACCGGGAATCAACAACTCCAAGGCATCAGGGCCGGGGACGGGCAGCATGCAATTGACCATCCTCGATCCCGATTCCATTA
>DATDNS010000290.1:0-3961 GCA_036518155.1 Bacteroidota bacterium | reverse complement strand
AGCATTTCGTCGTATGCCTCGCGGTTGGGCATAGACCGACCACGTATTCATATTTGTTAAGATTCAATGCGGACATCCTCCCCGCCATGCCAAAATGAATATCGTCCGGGATATGAAGTTCCGGCCCTTTCCCGTCGTCCTTAATACCCAGCGATTCGACCGCTTCGATATACCGCTTTGAGACGGGGACGGTATCCTTATAGATGTCTTTCTTCAACTTGATGAGTGCTGCACGTTCCTTTTCCCGTTTATCAATTGTCAGCACGCGCGAAGTTCCGGTAAATGCCCGGATGTACCGGCTCCGGAGACTTCCGTGGATATCCACAAGGAGGTCGTACCCCTCCGCCTGGATCCTCTTTTTCAACGCCCGCAAAGCGCTGAAGCCGCCGGACGAGTCGAACTCGTACGTATAATTGATATTCTGGTTGGATTTGACGAGCTCGGCATACTCCTTCCGGGTTACATAATCAATTTGACTTTCGGGGAAGCGGGCCCGCAGTACTCTGAGGAGGGGGGAAGAGAGGACGATGTCACCAATGGAGCTGAACCGTAGAACTAAAATCTTCTCTGGTGTGTTCATGCTTATTACAAGATATGGGGAATTTGGAGCAGGCGCAATGCAGATTGTCCGCGTTTCGCCGGACAATGTAGAAGCAAAATCCAACACCATCAAGGAGTAACAATTCGACGATGAATCGACCGAAAACCATCGCTGAACTCAAACGGAGCGGGTACACCGTTCTTTCCGTCAAGGACGAGATTCGAAAGAACCTCATCGCAAAGCTCAAACGGAACGAGCCGCTCTTTCCCGGCATCATCGGGTACGAAAAGACCGTCGTCCCGGCGATTGTCAACTCCCTCCTTGCAAAGCACGACATTCTTCTCCTCGGGCTGAGGGGGCAGGCAAAATCACGGCTCGTGCGAATGCTCCCCTCCCTCCTCGATGAGTACATTCCGGTCATCAAAGGGAGCGAACTCAACGAAAATCCCTTCAAGCCGATAACGAAACGAAGCATCGACCTGCTGCTGGAATTCAAAGACGACGCAGAGATTGAATGGCTGCATCGCGACCAGCGCTTTTCCGAAAAACTCGCGACTCCGGATGTCACGATTGCCGATCTGATCGGCGATATCGACCCGATCAAAGCCGCCACCCAGAGACTGCACTATGCTCACGAAGGTGCAATCCATTTCGGCATCATCCCGCGTACCAACCGCGGTATCTTTGCCATCAACGAACTCCCCGACCTGCAGCCGCGTATTCAGGTCGGTCTGTTCAATATAATGGAGGAGAAGGACATCCAGATTCGCGGCTTCAATATCCGGATACCCCTCGATCTCCTGATCGTCTTTACTGCAAACCCGGAAGATTACACGAATCGCGGAAACCTCATTACGCCGCTCAAGGACCGTATCGATTCACAAATCCACACGCACTACCCCCGAACGCTTGAGGAAGCGGTCGCCATCACGCAACAGGAAGCCTGGATCAAACGTGAGGACCGCAACGTCGTCATCCCCCAGTACTTCAGAGAAATTGTCGAGCAAATTGCGTTTGAGGCGAGGAAGAGCGAGTATGTCGACCAAAAGTCGGGAGTGAGCGCGCGACTGACGATCTCCGCCATGGAGAATCTTGTCAGCAACGCGGAACGCCGCGCCATCGTGTTGAACGATCCGTGCGTTGTTCCCCGCATTTGCGACCTGCAATACACACTCCCGGCCATGACGGGAAAAGTAGAGTTGGTGTTTGAAGGCGAACAAGAGGGGGCTCTCAAAGTAAGCAAGGCACTGGTGGGCAAGGCCGTCCGGGCGGTATTTCAGCACTACTTTCCTGACCCGCTTCAACGCAGGCCCAAGCACCAGGGGGAAGGAAGGCAAAAAGACGATTCAGAATACGGGAAGATCGTGGCCTGGTTTGAGGCGGGGAACAAAATCGAAATCGCCGACGATATGCCTTTTGAAGCCTACCGTCGCGAGCTCGAGCGCATCCCGGGACTGATGGACACTACAAAGAAACACATGAAGATCGCATCCGACAATCCTCGCGAGCTGGCTTCCGCCATGGAATTTGTCCTTGATGCGCTCCATCAATGTTCGAAGATCGCAAAAGACGAGGTTGACCATATCACCGCATACAAGGATATGGTCGGCAGCATTTTCACCGGTAAAGGGATCAATATCGAGGAAGAGGAACTCTGATGCGTTACCGGTACAGCCGATGGACGCCTGAATCGCAAACCGACGAAGAGCGTCTGCAGTCGCTGATGTCATTGTTCAGTTACCTGGTCGTGAAAACGAGCGGCGATGTCGAGGAAGCCCTTGAGTGGCTGAAACAACTCGCCCGGCAGCACGGCATCTTCGATGAAGACCTCACGATGGAGGAACTGATCGAAAAGCTCAAAGAGCTTGGAATCATCGAAGAGGTACAGGGGATCAAATCCCTGACGACAAGGGGGATTCAAAAGGTGCGGCAGGATGCCCTGCGCCACATCTTCTCCTCGCTGAAAAAAGCCCCCGGTGGAAACCACGAAATGCCGGATAGCGGAACGGGGGTCGACAGGCTGAGCGAAACCAAGAAGTTCTCCTTCGGCGATATGCCGACTAATATCGACCTTACGGCGACGCTGACGAACGCATTTATCCGCGACGGCCTCGATAATTTTGCCCTCAAGGAAGAAGACCTGGAAGTGTACGAGACGGAGCACATGACAAGCTGTGCGACAATACTCCTGCTCGATATCAGCCATAGTATGATTCTCTACGGTGAGGACCGCATCACGCCTGCAAAGCAAGTCGCACTTGCCCTGGCGGAAATGATCCGGATCAAATTCCCCAGGGACTACCTGGCCCTCGTCGTGTTCGGGGATGAAGCTAAAATCCTGAGTATCAACGAGATTCCCTTCCTCCAGGTTGGACCGTATCACACGAACACGCGGGCAGGACTGCAACTGGCGAGAAGCCTTCTACGGCGCTGCGGCAATGTCAACAAGCAGATCTTCATGGTCACGGACGGGAAACCTTCAGCAATCTTCGACGAGGCGGGCCGGCTTTACAAGAATTCATTCGGCCTCGATCCGCGGATCGTGAACAAAACGCTCGATGAAGCCGTCCAGTGCCGGCGGGAAAAGATTACTGTTTCGACATTCATGGTCGCTCAGGACCCGTATCTTGTGAATTTCGTCGAAGAATTTACGAAGGAAAACCAGGGCCGGGCGTATTTCTCCGATCTCAACAATCTCGGCGAATATATTTTCGTTGACTACATACGGAATCGCCGGAAGAGAATTGGTGCGCGCAGGTAACATCCTGTGACGTCACCTCTCCCAACTACCACTCGCAGCCCTTTAAACCCTTCTCATTTTCTCAGCAACGTTTCTGATACTCGCCCAGGTTTTTAGGCAGAACCGCTCCTCAACCAGCATCGTGTTCAAATTCTGTCTTACAAGAGGAACAAAATCCATCGAAATTTGGAAATCGGGGGAAAAATTGGACATTCAGAGGTTTTCGCTGCCGTACACCGATGTTTCTGCAGTATTTGCCGTCACAGCATGTGATCGGTCCGGCATTTAGTATGAAGCTGAATCTGCCTCGCAAGCGTCAAGCCACGGTGGTTCCCGGGAGCTCGGCATTTGAAGAGTTGGTGCCAGGGTTCCAACAATGGAGAAGAGATAGTTGAAGAGAGGGGGTCTTTATGCTATGGGCACTCGTTGTCATCGGATATTTTATGGCAATCGGGTCTATCGTGCGTTTCTTCAAGTTCCTTTCTGATACTGACCGGATCATGGAAGGTTTTTGGGAGTCAAAAACGATACCTCAGCGTGGCCGGAGAAGGATCGTCCGCATCAGACCGTCTGCGTCAAAAATCATTGTGCACCGGCGCCAACCAACAAAATCGAAAAGCCCATTACGGTTCTGACCAGCACCTGAAAGCACGGGCCAACTGCAGTTGAAACAGGGGTAG
>DATDNS010000289.1:0-2917 GCA_036518155.1 Bacteroidota bacterium | reverse complement strand
CGCACATTTCTTGAATTGTGGTGCTTCACGCAATGTTACCCCGGATTTTGTGGAGACAAAATCAACCAGCACTTCACCCACGGAAAGTATGTGTTGCTTCGGTGTCATAGGGTCGGCATAATCATGCTTTTTATCGTTTTCCCTTCCCTCAGCGAATTCAGAGCCTCCTGGACTCCGTCGAGGGGATACTTCTGTATCACAAATTGATCGATGTTCACTTTCTTTTCGACCAAGAGCGCAATCGCCCTGTCGAATGTGTGCGGATTGACATACGAGCCGACGATGGTGAGTTCCTTGAAATAGACGCTGTTCGGTTCCATCGGGACCTTCACTCCCACCGGGCATACACCGAACAGGACAACAATGCCGCCACGCCGGGTCAGCTCGAAAGCAAGCTGCGTCGTTTCTGTCTTCCCGGCACATTCGACTACAACGTCGGCCCCGACGTGTGTCAGGTCGCGGACGGCTTCAGCAATGTTCGTTGCCACCGGGTCAATGACGACGTCGGCGCCGGATGCTGAGGCGATTTCTCTCTTCCACGCCACCGGTTCGGCCACGATAACGCGCGCGGCACCCGAGATTCTTGATAGTTGAGTCAGCAGCAAGCCTACGGTACCACCGCCGAGGATAACGACCGTGTCGCCTGCCTTGATTCCGGCTCTGTCAATGCCGTGAACCGCACAGGAAAGGGGTTCAACGAATGCCGCCTTTTCGGTTGTCAGCGTTTTTGGCAGCCGATAGAGTTGTGTGGCGGGTGCAATGTTCGACTCCGACATTCCCCCGTCGATGTCCACACCAAGGGCGCGCAGATTCTCACACAAGTGCACTTCGCCTCTTCTGCAGAAAAAGCACGTGCCGCAGGCAATATTCGGGTCGATTGCGACGTGATCGCCCACCGAAAATCCACGCACTTCTTTTCCGAGGTCCTGAATGATGCCGGCGTACTCATGCCCAAGGACGACTGGAGGGGACGAGCGCGAACTTCCCTCCACAATGTGGAGATCCGTGCCGCACACGCCGCACGCAGTCACATCGATGAGCACTTCATCGTTGTCCAGACTCCGCAGCGGTTTCTTTGTAACAATGAGATGATGGGGCCGTTCAAACAGTGCGACTTTCATCGGGAATCAGTAGTCCAGAGTAATATTTTGCAGTTCAGACGATCCTGGGAACTCGATCGTTGTGCTCGTTCGCCCTTTTCCCGTACGTGATGTCTTCAGACCCTTCAGTACTCTGCCGTTGACGGAAAACCGTTTTGGCGGGTTTTCGCCGTCGACGACAAATTGCGTCTTGTGGCCGTCAAATGAATAAATGGTGCAACGGAATTGTTTTCTGGCAGATTCATACGTCACTGATTGCACGATCGCATTTGCCTTAACCAGGACCGGCGCAGCGTTCTCAGTTGGTGTAGATTCCCAGGATATTTTGTCGCGCAATCCGAGTGGCAATATCCGTGATGGAAGCACCTCTCCATCGACCCTGAGTGGGCCCGGCATATTTGAGGAGCTCCTGATAACAAGCTTTCTGAGTCCGCCAAACGTCATCGAACAGGAAACCGAATTGCACCGGGATGGAAGCTCATTGCGAATGCTGATGTTCCAGGGGTTCTCGTCTATTGCAAGCAGTCGGTACAAGACCTGCAGATACATTCCTCCCGCCCACAGGAAGGAAGGTTTATCGATTGTGCCGAATGACGGTGAATTCGGGTCGGAGCTTCGGTACTCATACATTGCCGGCAGGCCGTTCGGACTCTTCGCCACACCATCGATGGTCATCGTTCGCCGGACGAAATCGTAGGATTCGTCAAGCTTCCCGATATCCTTCAGGGCCATGGCAAACCAGGCATTGCCGTGGGGCCAGACTCCCCCATTTGCGTAGGAATACGGCGGCCCCGCCTCATCTCCGGCAAACTTGAATTCCTTCACGACAGAATCGCTGCTGAAGTCGGGCGGCATTGCGATCCGTATTCCAATCCGGTCGTCGACAAGCTGTTTCTCCGCCGTCGCCACGAGTTCTGTCGCGTGCTCCTGGTCCATCAAGCCGTAGACAGAGGCAATCAATGAACCTGCATAAAAATGATAATCCTTCTTACCGGCGTTATAATTTGTGAGGTAATCTTCTTTTGCATCCCAAAGATGAGTCAACAGCGCGCTCTGCATCGCGTCCGCAGTTTTTTCGTACTCAACCAATCGACTGTTTTGTCGATGGAGAAACGAACTGATAAAGAGATATTCCCGCAGCGCGCGGACGGCCAATGCCGTGAGGTATGTGCGGGGCCCCTCGATGTGGCCGATGTCCCACCAATCCGGACGATAGGCATACATCAGGCCGTCGGGTCGGAGGCGCGTGAGAATTGCCTGAACACTTTTTTCTATGAACGGGAACAGTACCTGACCGGTGGAGTCGTCCAGAGAATGCCTCAGGTAGCTCCCGGAGACAATGACGAACCAGAGATGGTTCCAGTTTTCCGGTTCGCAATACTCGGTTTTGAAGCCATCGTCACGCCAGTAATAGGCGTGAGGGATAACGCTGTCTTTCGCAAGCGAAGCGACATACAGGAGGTTTGATTTCACACGCGGCAGGTCGAAATTCACGGCCCCCAGATTGGTGAGGAGCAGGTCGTGCGTGAAAAAGAAATTGTACTCAGCCGGGCACGGCATGGGAACAATGTTTCCATCGAGATAATGCGCGTTTGCGGCAATCAGTGCTCTTGCCCAGACAGCCGAACGGTCGATCTCCGGATCTCCCGTCGTGAAATCAGCATCCTTGCTGGCTTTTCCGCGAATGAATTCGTCGTAGGCACGAACCTCTTGCCTCCACTTCATATGGAGCAACGCAATCCGTTCTTTCACTTCGTTTCCCCGGCAACACCCTATGACTTCTGCAATGTTCAGCGAATCTCCGGGTGCGATGCGCT
>DATDNS010000288.1:0-5508 GCA_036518155.1 Bacteroidota bacterium | reverse complement strand
CAGGAAGGACAAGAATCCTGCCTTCGATTTCTGCAGGGCGAAATACTGGCTGGCGTACGATAACGGAAGGGTCGTTGGGCGGATCGCCGGAATCATCAACGAACGGTACAACGAGAAGTGGCACCAGAAAGCGGCACGTTTCGGCTGGTTTGATTTTATCGATGACGAACAGGTATCCGCCGCCCTGTTGAAGACTGTCGAACAATGGGCGGCGACACAGGGAGTGACAACGATCCACGGCCCACTTGGGTTTACGGACATGGACGGTGAGGGGATGCTTGTCGAAGGTTTCGAAGAACTGAGTACGCTCGGGGCGCTCTACAATTTTCGGTACTATCCCCGACACGTCGAACACTTCGGTTATGCAAAAGACACTGACTGGATAGAGTACGAAGTAACGATGCACGGCGAGATCCCCGAAAAGGTCGCAAGGATGGCGGACATAGCCCTGAAACGAAACAACTTGACGATTCTCAGGGTGAGGAAAGCGAAAGAGCTGCTTCCGTACGGGAAAAAGATATTTCACGTCCTGAACGAGGCGTACAAAGATCTCTATGGTTTCGTCGAATTGTCGGAAAAACAAATTGATATGTACATCAAGCAGTACTTTGGCTTCATCGTACCTGATTACGTCCCGGTGGTCCTGGACAGCAAGAATGATGTGGTCGCCTTTGGAATAGCGATGCCGTCATTGTCGAAAGCGCTCCAGCGCTGCAACGGTCGGCTCTTCCCGTTCGGGATCGTTCACGTCTTAAGGGCACTGAGGCATAACAGGAATATTGATCTCTACCTTACAGCCGTGCGGCCCGACATGCAGAACAAGGGGATTAATGCCATCCTGATCCACGAATCGAACAAGGCGTACAACAAGAACAAGATTGAGAAGGTTGAAACGAACAGAGAGTTGGAAGGAAACGCAAAAGTGCAGGCGCAATGGAAATTTTTCGACTCGCGCCAGCACAAACGAAGACGATGTTACAAGAAAGAACTGGTGAACTAGTTCCCGCCGGTCATTCAGAAGAAATGTACCCGATCGCAAGAACCGCTCCGCGTGACGTACCAGCCGGCCCGGATAAAGGAGAACAAGAAATGGACATTGAAGAAATCAAAGCGGCCGTCAAAAGTCTCTCGACGCAGGAGCGACGAAAGGTCGCCCTGTACATCCTGGAACTCGAGAAGGAACACGTCTCAAAGACCGTCGGCCCGCAAATCGCCAAGGATGTCGACGATGTGTCGAGAGTCATCCAGGAAGCGTTGGACAAGGTGAAGAAGTTCGTGAACAAGAGCTGACGAGAGGAGACGCGTATGAAACGGGCCTGGCGGAAGTCACGAAGAATGACGACCTCATCAGACTGGTCCGGGGATTTCTGTACGCGGGAGTGCCGGGCACGGTTGCCAGTCTCTGGAAGGTTGACGATTACGCGACGTCCTTGTTCGTGTCGGATTTTCATCTCCTGTTGAAACTTGGGAATGCCGAGAGTCAGGCTTTGAGAAAAGTTCAGCATCAGCTCATCGAGAACCCCGAAACCTCCCATCCCTTCTTCCGGGCCGCTTTTGTGCTCTACGGGAATTGCAGGTAAGTGCGGTCACTCCGGGACATCTTCTGCGAGTCACGAAAGACCCTCCTGCCAAAGCTCCGGGAGCTTGAAGAAACACTCTTAGTACAGTAGATTGCCACTACACGAAGTCCCGAATTCCGTCTTGTTACTGAACTATGCGCGTGTTTTTCCCTTTTGTTCTGTTACTCGTTGCAGCAAATCCTCCTGGTTGGGGAATTGGTTTGTTGAAATGGGATCCCGAACAAAGCGCACCCACGTTCTCGCGTAGTGCCGGCCACAACGCACTCAATACCGGTGTAGACACATCTCTTGGAATCAAATGGGTCCACGTTGATGGAGGGAAATTGAGAATGGGGAACGACAACGGACTGGCTCCTGATGAATCGCCCGAGCACGATGTCGTCCTGAGCAGCTTCGATATCGGCGCAACGGAAATAACGTTCGATCAATACGACCGCTTCTGTGACAGCACGAGAAGGCAGAAGCCGAAAGACAACGGGTGGGGGCGCGGATCCCAGCCGGTGATCAATGTGAACTGGAACGATGCGTACGAATTTTGCCGATGGGCATCGGCGATGTCCGGGACAACCGTGCGTCTCCCGACCGAAGCGGAATGGGAATATGCGGCGCGCGGGGGAACGAAATCCCGCGGCTACGCATTCAGCGGCGGTAACCGGGTCGAGGAGGTTGGATGGGATGGCGAAAATTCAGACCACAAGCCGCACGCCGTTGCGGGGAAGCTTCCCAACGAGCTCGGGATCTATGACATGACCGGAAATGTGTGGGAATGGTGTGCGGATTGGTACGCCGATGATTACTATTCGGTAAGTCCTGCCAGGAACCCGAAGGGACCTGCGAGCGGGCAATATCACGTCCTTCGCGGAGGGTCATGGACAAGCACCGAAGAATACTGTCACATCACGACGCGAAGCGCTCTCCGTTCGGATTATGTCTCTGTCAGCAATGGGTTTCGTGTGGTGAGAGAAGGGAAATAGTCAGCACTTCGCAGAGTCTGCCCCGGGATCCCCGCGTCTGAATTCTTACGTAACAAAGTCAGGTCTGTCGCGAAGCTGCGGCTGCGCGACGGAGAGCAACTTTCCAGTCTCGATGGACTCAACCTCCGACGCCTCGTTGAACCAGCTGGGAGGAGGTTTGTGTCCCCAAAACGTTGCACGGCGGGGGTCGTTGATACTCCAGCGGATTGGCTTCCAATCAGGGTCCGGAATAATGTAGTCGCTTGTGTAGAGTTCAATCCTGTTTCCATCCGGGTCGCGCAAATACAGAAAGAAAGCATTGCTGAGTCCGTGGCGTCCGGGGCCCCGCTCGATACAGTCCACGTATCCTGCCGAGGCGAGCACGTCGCACGTCCGTATGATGCTCAGTTGATCACTGACCCAGAATCCGCCGTGGTGTAAGCGTGGCCCGATGCCGTTCATCAATGCGATATCGTGGACATCCTGCTTGCGGTGCAACCACGCAGCCCACAACTTCGGCGGATCCTGATCGTTCACCGTGTATTCCGAACAGGCAAAGCCGAGACGCTGAGTGAACCAGTCGTACACAGGCTGGACATCCGGAACCTGGCAGTTGAAATGATCCAGGCGCATCACATTCGCACCGCGATACTTGTGGAATTCCTGCAATTGCCGATCCCGTTGGGCAATTTCGTGGAAGAATTCAATCGGCAGTCCGGATGGATCCTGGACGCGAAGAGCCCGACCCTGACCCTCCTCAAATCCCTTTTCCATCCAACGAACCGGGCAGCGGTGCTGCTCGTAGAGGTTTGCGAGAGTATCGAGATCAGCCGGGTCGGCAACGCGGAATGCAAGATGTCCAACGCCGGGTGTATCGGCCTTGCGCAAAACGAGCGAGTAACGATCGCGTTCCTCGAATCCACCCAGATACAACCGATCGTCGTCACGGCCTGTTTCAAGAAACCCGAGCGTGTCCACGTAGAATGCCTTCGAACGATCGAGGTCTGTGACCCGGAACTCGAGATGCGCAGCCCGCGTGATGTTGAACGAAACGGGTAATCCGTTTGAACCGGAATTTTCTGTCATGCTTCATCCCACGGGTCGTAAAATTCCTTCATGTCGGTCTTTCCGATGGCGAGGTCGGGGGCGGGGTGGCTTTCGTGTACGTCGATCTTCTTGTACATTCCGCCGTGAAAGACCAGGGGGGTGCGCGGTTCGACTCCAAGGTGAAGCCCCACAACCTCACCCGTAACGATCAAATGGTCGCCACCATCTGTAATTTGCTGCACGCGACATCCGAGGGCCGCCATACATCCTTCCAGGCGTGGTCCGCCTTTCCATTCGACGAACCTGAACGGAGGCGCCTTGGCTTCCTTCCAACCGCCGGCGAAATACGTGGAGAGAGCTTGTTGCTCGCTGCGAAGGATGTTGATCGTAAAGCCTTCGGCCTTTTCGATAAACTCAGCCATCTTCGCCCGCTTGTCGACGCAAACCAGCATCAGCATTGGGTTCAGGGAAAGTGACGTCAGAGCGTTGACGGTCATCCCGTGGATTTCGCCGCCAATTTCGGTTGTCACGACGGAGACGCCGGTTGGGAATTGACCCACAACCTGGCGAAACGTTCGTGTGTCGATAGCCATGCTCACGTGCGGACCTTCCTCCGGTACATGTGTCACCGCGGTGTGCTGTCCTGGCGCTTCGTTGAGGCATCTCCAAATGCATCATCGCGCGATTGCGAGAGGAACTCACGGACGCGCTCGATATACGGAGTGCGGTCGTGATTTGCGACGAGCGCTCCGGCCATTCGGACAGGGTCGCCGAAAAAGAATCGTTCATAGAGAACCTGCCTCGATGCGAACGCAGAAATTGTCGTATCCCAGGCAAGACGGAACAACGGAATGCGGTCGTGTGCTTCTGCCCGGGCAGACTGGAAATAATTCCTGATTTCTTCGGAAAGCGGGCCTTTCACGTCCGCCTCCGTCGGCATTGCCACGAGGCCGCTTGCCCCCATCTGTTGAATGATTTCAATCATACGCGGATACAGACGGGGGTACAAATTTCGCGCGGCGTCGAGGGGATCCCACGCCGGGCGCATCACGCCAAATTCATCGAGTTTTGCATCGGCCTCAGCTGCGCGAAGGAACGCTTTCATCGTCTCCATATTGACCCAGATTTCGGCAAGTTTTTCCTGGATGTGCTGAAACGTTTCAATCGCGATGGTGTGGGCGAGATAAGAAGCCAGGCCGAGAAGATATTCAGTCTTTGCAATATTCTTGACGACAACCTGGTGGGCCATGTTGACAATCGCCCCTGTGCGGGAATAAGCTTCGTTACAGCGTGTCACATCTCTGTAAAGAAAAACGTTTTCCCAGGGGACGAGGACATCGTCGAAGATAACAACCGCATCCATTTCTTCGAACCGTGAGCCGAGTGGGTGGTCGTAGCGTGAACGGCCGTAGTCCAGGCTTTCACGACATTGAAATTTCAGGCCGGGTGTATTTGTCGGA
Source organism: Bacteroidota bacterium (assembly GCA_036518155.1). GTDB lineage: Bacteria > Bacteroidota > Ignavibacteria > UBA10030 > UBA10030 > JADGQA01. Next base: position 468 of record DATDNS010000288.1, on the reverse strand, counting down.
ATGGCGAAGCCAAACGCGTACGGAGCGTCCTCCTCCTGATTCTTCAGCAGCGTTGACGGAAAAACCATCAGCTCATCCGAGGCCGGGAGTGTTGCCAGCATCCGGCATCCCCGGATGACGATCCCGGCATCCGTTTCTTCCTTTACGCGGGCCGCAAGGAATGGGTCAGCCTGCTTGGCGGTATTCACAGACCTGTTTGCCTGCGGAGTTATGAGCGTGTGCGTCAGGCACAGGTCGTTTTCCCTCATGTATTCGTGGTATCGCCGTGCGTTTTCTCCGAACCGTGGATCGGGCGCGGACAAGAAATCGGCTCCTGCGGCATAGGCTGACATGGCCCGGTTCAAATAGTCGGGCGACCTCCCCATCATCCCGAAAGAGGCGTCGGACCAGACTTTGATCATTTTGCTGATGCTGCGGAGCTCGTCGTGCGTTTTCGGTATCATGAATGAGCGCCCAACCTTGTTTCCC
>DATDNS010000287.1:0-2393 GCA_036518155.1 Bacteroidota bacterium | reverse complement strand
TGTTAAAGCGGCACATCGTCCTGCCGGATGCAACAGACGAACGCGCCATCCGTGCAGCACGCATCTGCGTTGATGAAGGTCTTGCCAGCATCTCCCTTGTCGGAGATGAAAAAGAAATCCGGGCAAGGGCCCAGCAGATCGGAATCAACCTTGAGAAGATCCGTCTGGTCGATCCTGCAACTTCGGACAAACTAAGCGACTATTCACACAGCTATTTCAATCTGCGCAAAGCGAAGGGCATCCAGTTCGAAGAAGCACAGAAAACGATGAAACGGCCTCTCTTCTTTGGGGCGATGATGGTTCGCGAGGGGATGGCGGACGGCAGCGTTGCCGGATCGCTTTCCACCACGGGAGACGTGCTGAGAGCGGGTATACAGATTATCGGCGTTGCCGAAGGAATTCAAATCGTTTCGAGCTTCTTTCTTATGATGTTCCCGTACACCACGTACACGTTCGCGGATTGTGCCGTTGTCCCCGACCCGGACGCGGAGCAGCTGGCCGATATCGCCATCGCGTCCGCCGAGAACCATACCAAGCTGACCGGCGAAGAAGCGCGCGTTGCCATGCTTTCCTTCTCCACCAAAGGAAGCGCGCAGCATCCCGATGTGGAAAAAGTCCAAAAAGCGACAGCGGTCATCAGGAAAAAGAAGCCCAACCTGAATGTCGACGGTGAGCTGCAGCTTGATGCCGCTATTGTTCCCTCGGTTGCACAGCACAAGGCGCCGGGAAGCGCCGTTGCGGGGAGCGCAAACGTCCTCATCTTCCCCGACCTGAATTCCGGAAACATCGGTTACAAGCTTGCTCAACGGATGGCGAACGCCGAAGCAATCGGACCGGTGGTCCAGGGTCTGAAGAAACCTGCCTTCGATTTGTCGCGCGGATGCAGTGTCAGCGACATCGTCAACGTAGTTGCCATCAATGCCGTTGTGGGGGCGGTTTAGCCGCTTTTCTTCGAACAAGAAGGGGCAGGTTTTTGTCGTTCACAATTGAAACTTGCCCTTCTTTTTACTACCATTTTTCGAGCCAGGAACCCGGGAATCCGTCTGCGGGTGCGTGGCGTCTTGTTTGTTGATTCTCGGCATGTATTTCTTCCTTAACCCCGACAAAAAAACATGAAAAAGCGCCCCTCTCGCCCCTCCCATCAAGCATACGAGCCCGCGCCGGCACATCCTCCGCTGGCTGCTGAAAAACTTCGCTGGCAGTGCGAACCGAAGTCCTTGAAAATAAAAACCACGGACGATGTCGCTCCATCGCGGGAGATCATCGGACAGGAGCGTGCATTACGGGCCCTTCGCATTGGACTCGAGATGGACCATTTTGGCTACAATATTTTCGTGACCGGTTTGTCGGGAACCGGGCGTACGACAACCATCAAGCGCATGCTGCAGGATTTTGAGCAAAAACCCACCGACCTCAAAGATCATTGCTACGTCAATAATTTCAAAGATCCCGACAACCCGCTTGCACTTTCGCTTCCGGCGGGACAGGGGCGCGCCCTCAAGCAGGACATGGAAAATTTCATGAAAGACCTGTTGCGCGACATCCCGGCGGTGTACGAAAGTCAGCGATTTCAGCAGGAACGGAAAATCCTTCTCCAGCATTTTCAGGACCGCCAGAAGAGTATTCTCCAGGATTTTGAAAAACGCGTGAAGGAGCGGGGATTTGACCTCGTGCAGGTGCAGGTGGGAAACACCATGCGGCCCGATATCGTGCCGGTTGTCAACAATACCCCCACGAACCTGGACCAGGTTGAACAGTCGGTGCAAAAAGGAGAGATCACAAAGGAGCAATACCAGGCACTTCGTGACACCCAGGCCGACCTCGAAAAGCAGATGGCGAACATCTTTCGCGAACTTCGCAATATCGAGAACAAAGTCCAGCAGTCGTTGACGGAACTTGAAGAAAAACTCGTGATGCCCGTCGTCCAGGAATTTGTGTCCATTCTTCACGCAACCTACGACAACGAAAAAGTACATACATACTTCAACGATCTGACTGATTACATCCGGCACAACCTGGATCGATTCAGAAAGCAGCCTGCGCCGCCCGTGTCTGACGACGGCGAAGAACGGGAAGAGGATGACTTTGTCGAATTCCAGGTGAACGTGCTTGTCGACAACTCTGAAGAAAAACACAACCCCATCGTCATCGAAACGAACCCGAAGTACAAGAATATTTTTGGGACCATTGACCGCGAGCTCGATAAGGCGGGCGTGTGGCGTACAGACTTCAGCAAAATCAAATCCGGATCCCTGCTCAAGGCCGATGGAGGCTATCTCGTTCTGAATGCCCTCGATACACTCATTGAGCCGGGCGTGTGGCAGGACCTCAAGAGGACGCTCCGGACAAGCAAGATCGAGATCCACACGTACGAACCCATGTACGGGTTTGCT
>DATDNS010000286.1:0-8551 GCA_036518155.1 Bacteroidota bacterium | reverse complement strand
TTGCGGCCCAATGTTACCGGGGTGCCGTCGGCCGTTACTTCAACCAGATCGCTTTCTCCCACCCGGCCTTTGTTGAGGGAAGTGGGGGTGACAAGGATGTTCCCGCAATCGAGTCGTCCGCTCACATTACCGTCTGTGGCGGTGACGAACCCTTTCTCGTACAGCTTGTGACTTGCAAGAACGATCGCGCGGGCTACCTCGGTTCGTGAAGCCATTCCTGACGGACTCCGATGGAAGAATTCTGTGCATAATACCGAAAAGAGTACTGAGTATCAATGAATCCGCTCCGGTCAATGCCCCTTTGGCGCCGCAATTCGCCCGTGGATTTTCGGAAAAAAGTCTCTATATTATGCAGGATTTTTTTGTGAACTCTACAGTTTTTTCCGCAGGGGCCGCGTTGCTCGAACCGGGTTCACCTTCAACGTCATCGATCGTATAATCAGGAGTCTCAAGGTGCAGTATGGAGCTTAGTCTGATTCTAGGCATTAGTGTTCTTGGTTTGTTGTTTGCCATCTATTTGATTCGCGATGTACTGCGTCGGGATGTCGGAACGGAAGCGATGCAGGAAATTTCCAACGCCATCAAACAGGGGGCGGAGGCGTTTCTGCGACGGCAAAACAGGACGATCGCGTTTCTGGCGATTGCCCTGGCCCTCCTCATCTACATCCTCTACATGTTTGTCCGGCCGGTGACTGCGCACGATCCGGCCAGTCGGGGTATGCTGGCATTATGGACGACGATTTCGTTTGCCCTCGGAGCTGCGTGTTCCGTCGCCGCAGGGTATATGGGGATGTGGGTTGCCATCAGGTCGAATATTCGCACGGCCGCTGCGGCACGAATTGACATGAATGGGGCCCTGTTGACGGCATTGCGCGGTGGTGCGGTCTCAGGATTCTTTGTCGTTGCGATGAGCCTCCTCGGCGTGGCGGGACTCTTCTCGATTGTCCAGGCTTTGAATATCGCAAGCGTCGAGAAAATACCCCTGCTCATCGCCGGTTATGGATTCGGCGCAAGCTTCGTCGCTCTCTTTGCGCAGCTCGGAGGAGGAATCTACACAAAAGCCGCAGATGTGGGGGCCGACCTCGTCGGTAAGGTCGAGGCCGGCATACCGGAAGATGATCCGCGAAATCCTGCGGTTATCGCCGATCTTGTCGGAGATAACGTGGGAGATTGCGCCGGTCGCGGCGCCGATCTTTTCGAATCGACTGCTGCCGAGAATATCGGTGCGATGATCCTTGCGGCGGGACTGTATACGAACAACCCGGGGCAGTTCGGGGCCGGTGGCTTGATTGCCGTGATGATGTTTCCGCTTGTCGCCCGCGCGTTCGGAATCCTGGCCTCCATGGTCGGGATCCTGGTGGTGAGAACGAATGACAATGAAGACCCGATGAAAGCGCTCAATCGCGGCTTCTACGTTACGGCGCTGCTTGCCGCTGCCGGTTTCTTCCTTGCGTCCCGATGGCTTCTTGGCCAGGAATACTATTTCAACTTCTTCCTCTGCGGACTGATTGGCATTGCAACGTCGGTGGCGTTCGTGTATCTCACGCAATACTACACCGAATATCAATATCGACCCGTGCGGTTTATCGCCGAAGCATCACAGACGGGTCCTGCAACAAACATTATCTCGGGAATTGCGATCGGGATGGAATCCACAGGATTCCCGATCCTCGTCATCGGAATCGCAATCATTTCCGCCTATATGCTGGGGGATCATTCAGGGTTGAATCATGCCGGCCTCTTCGGTACCGCAGTGGCGACAATGGGGATGCTGGGAACAGCGGCGTACATCCTGGCGATGGATACCTTTGGCCCGATTACCGACAATGCAGGCGGCATTGTGGAAATGAGTCAACAGCCGAAAGAAATCCGTGACCGGACGGATCGGCTCGATTCGGTGGGGAACACGACGAAAGCGTTGACCAAGGGGTATGCGGTTGGATCTGCAGCCCTTGCGGCGTTCCTGCTCTTCGGAGCCTACATCGATGAGGTAAAGAATTATAATCCGAAATTCTCGGGCGTGATCGACATGGACAAACCCGAAGTGTTTGTCGGTGCGCTTCTCGGATCCGTGCTCGTGTATCTTTTTTCATCCCTCGCAATCAAAGCTGTCGGCAAAGCTGCCTATTCTATCATCCACAACGTGCGCGATCAATTCAAAAACAACCCGGGCATCATGGAAGGCACGTCGAAACCTGATTATGGGCAGTGTGTGGACATTGCAACAAGGGCAGCTCTTAACAAAATGGTTGTCCCAGGTCTCCTCGTTGTGGGGATGACAATCGGCGTGGGACTGGTCTTCCGCTGGCTGTACAATGTTGGCGGACAACTCGAACACGCAGCGAGCGGTGCGGAAGTGATTGGCGGATATCTCATGTCCGGAACGATCACCGGAATTCTCATGGCGCTGTTCCTCAACAACGGAGGCGGTGCATGGGACAATGCCAAGAAGTACATCGAAACCGGCATGTACGGCGGGAAGAGATCCGATCCACACAAAGCTGCCGTCGTTGGTGACACCGTTGGTGACCCGTTTAAGGATACTGCAGGCCCGAGTCTCCACGTCCTCATCAAACTTCTCTCAACGATTACGCTCGTCTTGGCTCCTTTCTTTATTTAGCCCCACTCGATGGAGACCAGCTCAACGGCAATGCCAGGCAGATGGCCTCCATCAGCAACGATTCTTTCCTTGATTTACAAGTCAAAAAGGTTTAGGTTTACGCCAATCGATTTTCCGGACTTCATACTCGATTACTATCACAATCTCATCGGAGAACAGTCGCATGAGTAATTCTCTCCTGGCAACAAAGCCGTTGGACACGCTCATGGCAGAAGCGCAAGAAACCGGCGAACACAGCCTGAAGCGTGCTCTTGGGCCCGTCAATCTTATTACTCTCGGTATCGGTGCGATCATCGGCGCTGGTATCTTCGTTCTTACCGGTGCGGCAGCTGCAGAGTATGCCGGCCCCAGCATCATCATATCGTACATCCTGGCCGGCGTTGCGTGTCTCTTTGCAGGATTGTGCTATGCGGAGTTTGCGTCGCTGATTCCGATTGCAGGATCTGCCTACACCTACGGCTACGCGACTCTGGGAGAGATTTTTGCGTGGATTATCGGATGGGATCTGATTCTTGAATATGCGTTTGGAGCGGCAACGGTTGCTTCCGGCTGGAGCAGCACGCTCGTTGCCTTCCTGCAGGACTACGGCATAAGCATCCCTCCTCAGATTTGTGATACTCCCGGCTCAATCTGGGTGTGGTGGGAAGGATATTGGACACCGCTGGTTACCCTCCAGACTGTTCTGGATAAAGCTCACATTGACCCGATGTCCCTCCCGCACGTAACGACATATTTCAATCTCGTTGCGTTCCTGGCAATTGCTGCGGTCACCGCTATTCTCGTCATCGGTATCAAGGAATCGGCAAACTTCAATACGGGGATTGTTTTCGTGAAGCTCTTCGCGGTGCTGACCTTCATCGCGGTTGCTGCCAGCTATGTATTGAAACATCCTGAAATTGCAGCCCAGAACTGGAAGGAATTTATTCCGACAAACCAGGGAAGCTACGGTGCGTACGGATGGTCGGGCATTGCCCGCGCTGCCGGTGTTGTCTTCTTTGCCTACATCGGGTTTGATGCGGTCTCGACGGCTGCCCAGGAAGCGAAGAATCCGCAGAGAGATATGCCGATCGGCCTCCTCGGTTCGCTGCTCGTTTGCACAATTCTCTACATCGCCGTTTCGGGGCTCCTGACCGCGACAGTGCATTACACCCGTTTGAATGTCGGGGCACCGGTGTCACTGGCAATCCGCGAAACCGGCGTGAAGTGGGGAAGTTATGTTGTCAACGCCGGAGCGCTTGCCGGGCTCAGTACAGTGATGCTGGTGATGCTCCTCGGCCAATCGCGCGTCTTCTATTCAATGGCGCACGACGGATTGCTCTGGAAGTGGGCCGGTGAAATTCATCCGAAATTCCGCACACCGTGGAAATCCTCGATCATCGTCGGTACATTCGTGGCAATCTTCGGTGCGCTGATCCCGATCAGCACGCTGAGTCAACTTGTCAGTATCGGCACGCTTCTGGCGTTTGTCATCGTCTCCGCCGGCGTGTGGATTCTGCGTCGTCGTCGACCGGACCTCCACCGTCCGTTCAAAGCGCCGTGGGTGCCGTTCACACCTCTCATGGCAATTTTTGTTTCGTTGCTCCTGATGGTCTCGCTTTCCGGAGAAACGTGGATGCGACTAATCCTTTGGTTGATCGTCGGTTTGGTGGTGTACTTCTTCTATGGCCGGCATCACAGCAAAGTGGCTCTTGCCCGGGGACAGAACGGAACCTCGAAAGCGTAATCGTTCTTGACGTTCAGAGTAAACAAAAGGCGTTCAGCAATGAACGCCTTTTTTATCACAGTCTCGGGCACTGTCAGACGCCGGTCGGAAGGAATTTGACTACTCGAGCCGCCGGAACGTGTAGCCTCGCTTCTCCAGCTCTGCAAGAAGGTCCCCAAGTCTGTTGTAGAATTTGTCCGTCCGCTCCAACGCTGTGCCGATGTGCGAAAGCAGGAGAAAACCGTTGAGTCCGTCAGCGTGTGATTGTTCATACGAGAGAATCCGTTCAACAATTGTATCGCTGGAAACGTAGCGGGATCCCATCTCGGGTGTCGTATAGTCGGCGTTGGAGGAAGTCCCTGGTGTGAAGTTCACCAGCTGCATGCCGCTCGTCGTCGTCCAATCGCTGATTTGCCGGTTGTACCATTCGAACGCCGGCAGGAAGAATTTTATGTTCTGAGGGAGAATTCCGAACCCGACGATGGCCTCGATGTTCGCGTGCAGATCGGAGAGAAACTCACTTTTGTCAACAAGTGTAGAGTCCCGGTTTGTCCAGGATGCATAGAGGAGGTGCTTGTCCGAATGAGGACCGAGATAATGTCCGTCGGCTTTCAGCCCTTCGATGAGGGATGAAAACGATTTGGTCCGGTAGAAATCGCCGGTGAAGAAGAACGACGCTTTGATGTTGTTCTTTCGCAGGACGTCACGAATGACCTGCCCACCGTCGGCGAATTCGTGCCCCGTGAAGACAAGGTAGATCACTTTCCTGGTCCGATCCATCCTGATAATTCCGCCGTGATCACGTTCCAACTTCGCATCGATCGTCGAGGCTTGTTGACACCGCAGGAGAGGCGATCCGAAACAAAGTATGAAGACAAAAGCAAAACTTCGGTTCATACAGTCCAGAGTCCGGGAAAACAATGCTCGACGTTTGTCTGCGCAATCGATCCAGTGCACAAAGACTACTTTCGTAAACCTTGTGATGGCTTAAGGAGAAGATCCTGAAAATCGAAGCTGAAATCCGTCGAAGGTGATACTGCCTTCATCCTGACCAGATCGATGCTGCCGTCGGGATTGAGTGAAAACGTGACGAATGCATCGGCGCGCAACTCCCGGTCCTTCCATCGCGCAACAAACGTATCGTATTGCCAGTGTTCCAACTCTCCTGCGAGCGATGGGGTATGCTCGAACTTGATCCACAACCTACCGCTCTCTGTCCCGATTGTCACATCTCCGTACCACGGATCGGTATATGTCCCGGCGTAAGACGCCAGGGGAAGGGAAGGGTGCGACGTGCTGTCGCGTTTTCCCGATGTTCGCTTGTCCGCTTCGGCAACCATTGTTTCTGAATAGTCGCGAAGTTTCTTGAAACCGCCGAGCCAGTCCGTTTTGGGAGCGCCCATGAGATCGTCGAGGATTCGATACCCGACCGCATTAAAGGCCTCGCCGGATTCCTGGTTTGTCAGCACAGCGACGCCGATCTTCAATTGTGGAATCATCATCACTAGGGAAACATATCCCGGAAGTCCGCCTGTGTGCGTGACGAGTTTGTATCCCCGATAGTCGCGCAAAAAGAAGCCAAGCCCGTAGCCGCTAAAATTTGCTTTCAAGGGGGAAAGGGTTTCAAGCCCCGGAGGAATACTCCCGATCGGAAGGGGTGTAACGATGGACCATAGTTGGACGGTGGTTTTCGGTGAGAACAGACGTGATCCGTCCGCAACGCGACCGGAATCCATCTGCACGATCAGCCATTTTGCCATATCGCGGGCGCTTGCGTTGATTCCTCCGGCCGGATTTGTATTGTCACTCGTAAATGGTGCGATGGGTCTCACAATTCCATCGATCTGCGCGTGTGTCGTTGCGACATTTGACCCGGATCCGGCTGCTCCGTGCCGAACGTTACTGTCATTCATACCCACTTTCGCCAGGATGCGGGACGTGACAAAATCCTCCCACGTCTGCCCGCTGACGGCTTCGATCACTTCTCCCGCTACGAGATAGAGGACGTTGTCGTACGCGTAAGCACTGCGGAAACTCGTTGCCAGCGGAATAAACTGAAGCCGCCGGGCAATCTCCTTCCTGTCGTACGTCGAGGCGGGCCACCAGAGAAGATCGCCGGCACCGAGGCCGAATCCGCTCCTGTGAACGAGGAGGTCGCGGATCGTGAGTTCGTGTGTCACAAACGGATTGGACAAACGAAACCAGGGAAGGTAACGAATGACGGGTGCATCCCATTCAAGCTTCCCTTCTTCCACGAGGATCCCGAGCGCCGAAGCGGTGAAGGCTTTCGTATTCGATGCGATGCCGAAAAGCGTGCGTTCATCCACCTTGCCCGATTCGCCCATCTTTTTTACACCATAACCTTTTGCCAGAAGCAGAGAACCATCCTTCACGACGGCAAGTCCAATTCCCGGTACGTCAAATTCTCTCATAACGCGTTCGACATACTTGTCCAGGTCCTTTGGAAGCTGCTGACTCCGGAGTTCCTGGACAGCAGGGATGAACGTGAGAATGAGGCTCAGAATAGTCAATTGGCGGTTGGCACTGCGCATAGTTCGATCCTTTATGAACGGAGGTATTTTTCTTCGAGTTGTTTCCGGTGATGCAATTCGTGGCCCGCGATGATGTATGCCAGCGCCCGCACGCTCACTTCAGCGTTGTTTGCTTTTCCCCGCCTCATCCACGCTTCACCGTCGAGATGTTGGAACAAGTAGATATTCGACCTCCGCACGCATTCAAATTCGCTGGCGAGTTCCTTGAGAGATTGGGCGGCGTAAGAGCCTCCCCGAATCCAATCGTCCTGCTCAAATCCCGGGAGTGAAACCCGGTCGTTCCTCGCGAATGTAAGAGCCCTGTACGCGAACACGCGTTCTGAATCGATCACATGGCCGACGACTTCCTTGACGCTCCATTTATCGGATGCATACCGGTAATCGCCGCGTGAATCGGGAATATCGCGGAGGAGGGCCAGCGTGTCGTCGACTTGCATCGAGAGGACTCTGATGACGTCTTCCCGATGGACCAGGTTGATATAGCGTGAGAAGTACGGATCGTGTTCAGAGGCATCGGGTTTGGTAACAATGAGATAGGCCATTGAAATCAGCTCCGTTGTGGAGATTATGAATGGAGAACCGTCCTGTTCGCCCCCGTGCGGTCTTTACGATTGCTGCTTGATGGATGAGCTGTTGGCGCGAGGGTATCCCTGACACTCACAACCGTGAGTGTACGGAAAAATTCCGGAAAGAGATACAAAGGTTCAGTCGAAGCCCGGAAAATCAGTCCCCGGAAATTCGTGCACACGGGGGGAGGGAGTGCGCACGGAACGAGATGATGAGATCGGGGATGTTAGTCCCATTTGCCGCTCCCTTTGGAGAAGCTGTATTTGCCCGCACCGAGAAAGAAGATGGCAAGGGATCCCAACAGAAAAAATGCCTCGAGTTCTATTCCCCAGCCGCCGCCCCCCTGCTTGACCGCGAAAATTTCGCTTCTAAGGACAAGCGCGACGGCCATGATCATATCGACGACAATCGCGGCGGACGCCAGGCGAGTCCACAAACCGGCGAAGAGAAGAAGCGGCGCGACGATTTCGGCTATGAACACGCCGTAAGCGAGAAATCCGGGCAACCCGTGCATTTGCAGCAGCGGAGGTAACCAGCCAATTCCGTGCATCAATTTTGACAACCCGTGAAAGAGCAACATCCCTCCGACGGAAAAACGCAGAATTAGCTTACCGAAGTCGTCGGAATGAACTGGAACCAAGGATCCCATACCTCTCCTCCCTCAAAATGCTGATTTGACGAACGCCTTTAGACGATTGGACGGGTCTGCCGTGAAGGAAGGAAGCGAAGACGAAAGCATTCATTCCACCATCACCGTTGCGGCTCACTGAATGCGCAGACAATGTGTAAACTCTCAGACGGTGTATCAAGTTCCCTTCGTTGGCCCTAAGAAACGCAGGTGCCTGAACGGCAGGCCTATTTCAACACCGTCATAAGCCAAAAAACGGTCCCGATAATGTTCAGCTGATTGGATTTCAATGATTTGTCGCCCGGCGGGCAGGAGGTGTAGCGCTCTGCAATGAGAGACATGCGTTCAAACGGTGTAAGTTGGGACAAATATCGATCGAACCCGTCCTTCCGGATTCCGAAGGATCGATTCTGTGGCGGGCCATAGACAGGAGGGTGGGGAATCAGAAGCTCATCCAAAACTTGTTTCTTCATGCGAGGATA
>DATDNS010000285.1:0-3530 GCA_036518155.1 Bacteroidota bacterium | reverse complement strand
ACTCCATCTCTTCCTGTTCCTCTTCCGGATGCTCTTCGAGTTCGCGACGTTCCCGGTCCAACTCGGCCTCATAGACTTCGCGCTCAGACTTTGTGGCAAGGTATGCACCGCTTCCCATCGACAAGGCGGAAGCGATCATTGCGGCGAACCCGCTCAGCAAAACGAATTCTCCGTTTGCACTCGTCGCGCCGGCGACCCCGCTCACGACTCCAAAGGCCGCACCAAGCCCGTCATTGACGCCGTAAATCGCTTGTCCTATCCATCCGCCCGCAGTAACGTGCCATTTCTCTGCCCTCAAAATCTTTTCGAGCCGGCTCTGCGGGTGTTGAGGGGAAGACGGCTGCGTCATTTCCTGAAGCATGCGGCTGTGGGCTTTCTCTTCCAACTGGGCTTCCAGGAGAAGTTTCCTGTCTGCTTCATTACCCGCGGCGGCCATCAGCTTGTCGTACAGGACATCCGCCTGGCTTTCTCCGGCTTCCAGCATTTGCACCGCGGCTTCGGTCGAGCTTTTCAGGAGCATCCATCGCCGCAATTTTTCAACAGGTGTCTCGGAGAATTGTTCGACCGGTTCCCCGAGTTCTTTGAGTTTCTTCGACCAGTTTTCAGCGTGACGTTCCTCCGCTTCGGCCATTTTCCCGAGGATCGCCCTGCGTTCGGCGTTCTTTTCCCGCTCTGCCAGTGCCCGATAGTTGCGCGCACTTACTTCCTCGTCCCGCCAGGCCTTCCTGAGATTCCTGATGAAGTCTCTGTTCTTGTCCACGCTCTTCGTTATCCTCTAGTGCGATGTTGATTTCATCTCGTCGTACTTTTTCCTGAACAACTGCACATCCTCCCATGCCGGCTTCTTCCAGTTTGGGTTTCGTAACAGGGCAGCCGGGTGGTAAGTCACCATAAGACTAATGCCACGGTAATCGAAGAATTTCCCGCGCAAGGAAGTCAGGGTATCGTTAGTTTTGAGAAGCGATTGACCTGCAATTCTTCCAAGACAGAGGATCATTTTCGGTTTGATAATCTCCAGTTGTTTCCAAAGGTACGGTTCGCAGAGATCGATTTCTTCCGGCAGAGGATCACGGTTGTTCGGGGGGCGGCACTTCAGAATATTGCAGATAAACACTTCCTCCCGCTTGAATTGAATCGCATCGAGAATTTTGTTCAAGAGCTGACCCGCCCGGCCGACAAACGGTTCCCCCTGGGCATCTTCATCGGCGCCCGGAGCTTCTCCCACGACGACGACGTCCGCGTGCGGGTTTCCGACGCCAAACACAAAATTGGTGCGCGTTTTTCCGAGTGGACATTTCAGACACGTGCAGATCCGACTGTTCAGATCGTCGACCGTTGTTGCGGTTACCCACGGTTCGCCCGGGTATTGCTGTTGCGCGTGGATGGGAGACTTCAAAATCGGGATCCCCGATGGTGCGGGTGCTCCAAACAGGTCGATCTCCTCGGGTTGATGCAGTTGCGACTTGGCTTTCACGATGTGCGCGTTCTCCTCGGCTTTCTGTTCACTTCCTCCGGCATACAGGATCTCACCGAACAGGTCTCTCTGCTGTTGAAGAAATCTGCCGGCGTTTTCGAGGACCTGTCGTATTTCGTTTTCCAGCTCGCTCATGGGGTCGGCACCGTTCTTTCGCCACCGGCATTAGTATCAGAGGAATTGAAGAACCTTGTCCAGAATGCGGTTAGCCACATCAAACTTCGCCATCTCCGGCAATTCTTCAACGTTGCCTTTTCGATCGATGATCGTGACAGCATTCGAATCCGATCCGAAGACTGTTCGCCCTTTGCGCAGCGAATTCAATACAATGAAATCAAGGTTCTTCTTCTTGAGCTTCGATTTCGCGTTTTCCAGAATGTCTTCGGTTTCGAGGGCGAAACCTGCCAGGACCTTACTCGTCCGCTTTCCCCCAAGCGCTGCAAGGATATCCTGTGTTTCCTTCAGTTTGATTTCCGGAACCGAGGCGCCCGCATGTTTCTTGATCTTTTCGGCGGCAGGGGAAACCGGGGTAAAGTCGGCGACCGCAGCCGCCATGATCACTGCGTCCTTTCGTTTCGCGTGAGAAAGGACGGCGTTGTACATTTCCTGCGTGGATTCAACATCGATTCTGGTCACGTTTCTGGGCGTCTCCAGATGCACCGGTCCTGCAATCAATGTCACGTCGGCGTCTCGCTGAGAAGCAGCGTTGGCGATCGCAAAGCCCATTTTTCCTGAGGACCTGTTTCCAATAAACCTCACCGGATCGATTGCCTCGAATGTCGGTCCTGCCGTGACAAGAATCTTTTTCTTTCGGAGATCTCTGTGTGTCCCCGAGAGAACTTCGTCGACGGTTTTGAGGATGGACTCAATCTCAGGAAACCGGCCCGGACCGGAAAGTCCGCTCGCGTGTTCGCCAAAATCCGGCTGAATAATACGATATCCGCGCTCCTGCAGTCTCGCCAGGTTTTTCCGTGTGACGTCATTGAGGTACATGTCCGCGTCCATCGTGGGAGCAAGCACGATTGGGACACGGGTTGCCAGAGCGATCAACGAAACGAGAGTATCGGCCGAACCGGCAGTGAGTTTCGAAATCGTATGGGCAGATGCAGGAGCGATGAGATACACGTCCGGCCAGTTCGCCGTGTCGATATGTCTTGTGCCGATGTCGGACTGCGTTGTCTGGTCCGCTGACCAGATATCGGCTGCAACCGGATTGTTTGAAAGTGTGGAAAACGTAAGCGGCGAGACAAATTTCGTCGCCGATGGCGTCATGACGATTTTAACGCCGGCGCCGAGTTTCACAAATTCGCGAACCAGGTAGCACGATTTGTATGCTGCGATCCCTCCCGTGACGCCGAGCAAGATTTTTTTCCCGTTGAACACGGCGGTTCGTGTTTTATTCCTCGGGTTCTTTCTCTTCTTCCTCTTCGACCGGCTTCTCCTCTTCCTTGTAACGCTTTTCGATCCTCCCCAAAACAACTTCGTCCAGCGCCATGTCTGTCGGTTTCGGGCGCTTTTCGAACTCAAGGCTGATCTTCAGCTGGTCGGGGTTTGCGACCGGATCGGAATCGTCTTCGACTTCCGTGGTGACCGCCGAAATTTGCTGGAGTGTCTCCAAACGCGAGCGAAGTTCAATCTTCAGCTCATCGTGGATTTGACGGGCACGTTTGGCGGTGACAACAACGCCTTCATAGAGGTTGCCGATCTTGCCAAAATAGTTTGCCATATTTACAGGTTTAATTGCCACAGTGCTTCTACCTCCTCGTTAGGTCATGTGTGTGTGAGTATTTCCTTGTCTGTGTGTTCGCGGATGATCTCATCGACTTTGTTGACGGCGGTCTGAAGGTCATCGTTGACGACTTGCCAGTCGAACTGGCTTCCTTTTTCCAATTCCATCGGTACTCTGTCGAGCCTGCGTCGGACCGTTGCATCGTCTTCTGTTTTTCTGTTCAAGAGACGCTGCTGCAGGGCCTCAAAGCTGGGGGGCTTGATAAATATTAACACGCTGTCGCTTGGGTACGTTCGCTTGATCGAGAGCGCCCCTTTCACATCGACG
>DATDNS010000284.1:0-5674 GCA_036518155.1 Bacteroidota bacterium | reverse complement strand
CTAAAAGGCGGGCGGCAACTTCGTTGACGACCAAAAAGCGCCCTCCGCGGTCTTTCACATAGATCGCTGCTGTCAGGCTCTCAAGGAGTGCGCGGACAAGACTCAATTCACCCGTTGTCCCGTCGGAAGGGAACGCCGGGGTATTTGCAGTTGGTGCCGTACGGATCGGTTTTTTTCTGCTTTCGTGACTCACGGTGTCAATCTAAAGAATATACCTTCGGTTTGCAAATTATGACGGAGGACGACCGTATGCCGATCTTGCGGTGTTACGACGCACCCGATTGCCGGTCAGAGGCTGACCCTGATGCCGGCAAATATTTCACGCCTCGCCCCGGCCTGATACGCGTTCCCCCCGGGGTCGGGCTCGGTGAACGCGATGAATTCTTTGTCAGTAACGTTTCGAACGGAAAGGCTGAGTTCGGTGCGAAGGCCGGACACATTGAGCGTGTAACGCAGTCGAGCGTGCACGAGCGTATAGCCATTGGCTGCTTCCGATTCAATATTTGCACCGTCGATGTACCACGAGCTGAGTCCTTCAGCACTGAATCCAATCTCCAACCCGCGGAGGAGGGTCCATTGAGCGTCAACGTAGAATTGGTGCCGCGGCGAATTCGGCAGGAGATTCCCGTTGGCAATATCCTTGACGTTCGTGGGATCATCCATAACGATGCGAATCGGTGCGCCGTTCGTGTATCTGTAATCCGAATACGTATAAGCGGCCTGCAGCCGTACAGACTCAACCGGGAAGTAATTCGCGTACAATTCCAGCCCCAGTCTCCTGCTCGAACCTACATTTCGGTAGAACGTTTCCTGGTTTCGAAGCGGGTCGGAGATCCGGTATCTGTCGAAATCATTCGCCGTCGTCATCGAGAATCCGGTCAGTTCATACTGTATGGACCTGGAGAACCCGCCTCTTGACCCGATTTCAAAGCCGCTCGAGTTTGCTGAGGTGAGATGCGTGTTAAAGCCGCCGAAATGGTCAGGGTTCTGCGCCAGTTCTTCGGTCGCCGGAGGAAGAAACCCCTGTCCCCAGTTGGCAAAGAGTGAATTATCCTGCGTCACGTAGTACGTAGCGCCGATCCGTGCGGTTGTTTTTGTAAAATCTGCGCTGCCCGACAGGTCGTAGGGAGTTTTGAGCCGATCATCCAGTCGATTATGAATGTCATCGAAACGAAAACAGGCCATCAATCCCCAATCGCTCCCTAGTTCGACGTTGTCGATCACAAAGAGACCGATGCCCGACTGGGAGATTCTCTCTCTCGACCGGACCGTATCCCCTTCGACCCCGTGAAGGTTGTCCGCCCGGTGTTCGTCGATGGTCTGCCATTGAAGATCACTTCCGATACTGACCGCATTGCGAATCGCATCCGTCGGTTCACCGATTCGATGTGTGAATTGGACTGAAGCCCCCGGAGTGTGAATGGTGCGGTGATTGAAGGTGCGGTTGTTTGCCTCCGTAAAGACCGTCCGCTTGATGTAACCGTTGAACTGCACGTCGTCCGCGGCGCTTAACGTTGCGAATCCGGCGAGACCGCCGGTCGTGCGGTTCGTTTCCAGGAATTCATTGTACGGAACGGCATCCGGGTTGGCCATTCTTATGTTCTGCCTGAACTGATCAAGGGTGACGCCTTCGGGATTCTGATGATAGAAATCTGTCCACGAAAAGAGGGGCGTCAATTGAAGAGAGGTTGACGGAAGGTAGGTGACCTTGCCGTAGATGTTATTCCCCCAGAATCGGGTGTGATCACGGAACCCGTCTCCTCCTGTCCGGGAAAATGACACCCTGTAGTTCACGTCCCGGAGACTTCCGCCGAACTGGCCGAAACCTTTCCAGAAATTGTTGGATCCGACCGTTGCGGCGGCTTCTGCGGTCAACGCCCCTTTCCCTCCGTTTTGAGTGATCACGTTGATGATCCCGCCCGAAGCGCTGCCGCCGTAGACTGATGCCGCAGGTCCCCGCAATACTTCCATTCTGTCAATCGTGCTGTAATCAATATCGAACACATCAGGGGCAAATCCGGTTGGGTCGTTGATCGGGATTTCATCGAGGAGAACTTTGATTCCCCGGATTCCACGTTCTGAAAGAATCCCCTGCCCTCTGATGGACATATGAATCCGGCTTCCGTTCGCCTGGTTGTCCACTTTGACACCGGGAACGAGTCTCAGCGGTTCATCGATTGCAATCGAACGCGGCAAGGATTCTTTCACATCGGAGGTCACGATGCTTGTCGAAAATGGAATTTCTCTGAGTGGGATGCGCATTCGGGGTGCGCTCACGATCACCTCCGCGGGATACCGGTACATCAACGTGTCAACTGCCGGACTCTGTGCTGAGGCGTGATGAACCACCAAGGCAACAAGGAATAGGACAACGAGATTTTTCATTGGGAAGATTCCGAAGTTGTGCGTCAGGGCGCTGCTTCGCGGGATGGAGATGTCCACCGTGATTGCCCTGTCCACGAAGTCCATTGCACACTGCACAGAGTTCCTGCGGACTATTCTAACAAATGTTCGGTCAGGGTTCAAGAGAATGTCTTCAAGCAACGAATCCTTGCTTCGTCCCTTTCTTCTTGTTGCTAGTCTTGTCTGTTGTTTCCGGACTGCTGGTCAAGAATGACATTGATCGCTTCCATTCGCAAGAATTGCCAGGGAAACCAATAAGAAAACGCCAGACAGCTCCAATCGTTTGTGATCATGATTGCCATAGTTTTGACCATTACGCTGATTCCATCTGATGTGTGACTTTCTTGAATACAATACCCTTCTTAGCGATCTCCCTTTATTGATTTCATTGCCAAGCGACCTAGAAGACTTGTTCTCTGACCCCAACTGAGTTCGAAATCAGAATTTGCAATTTTGATGAATTTTCCCAATGTTCGTTCTCAAATTTGAGAATTTGAACTCTCTACTAAGGGATCGGTTGAGGAAATGGGAAGATAGCAATGAACGGTTCTGAACCATCACTGGTTGCACACTACAAAGACAGGCTTTCCGGCGCAGATGCGTGGTTTGTCGTCGACACATTCCTGCACGGCGTGGCAGGAGGGGGAATCCGGATGGATCGTGATGTTGACGAACAGATGATGCGTCATCTTGCGGCAACCATGTCGATCAAACTCTCTGTCGTGCATCCTCCGCTTGGGGGGGCGAAATGCGGGATCCGTTATGATCCCCGGTCTCCCGACAGCCACGACGTTCTTTGCAGGGTGATCCGTACGTTTGCTCCGTTTCTCCGGACGTGTTGGGTTACCGGGTCGGACCTCGGTACGGATTGGTCCGAGGTGGTTGCGGCCTGTCGTACACACGCGGGCATTCCGCATCCTCAGTACGCACTCATGAATGCGTACGGAAGCCGGGACAACGGCGATGTCCGCGCAGGCGTCGAACGATTGGCGCGAGGCACTTCCCTCATTGTCGACGACACCATCGGTCTCACGATGAGCAATGCCGTGACCGGTTGGACTGTCTGTGCGGCGGCGGAAGAAGCTCTTCGCGTGAAGGGGGAACGCATCGACGGGAAAACGGTCTCGATCCAGGGGTTTGGCGCGGTCGGAGGAAGCGCCGCCAAGTTTCTTGCCGAGCGCGGCGCGACAATCGCTGCCGTCTCGGATGAACGGGGGGCAATTATCGGAGTCGACGGCAACGGCCTCGATGTCGGTCAGCTGCTTGAACTGCGCGAGCCGCCTTCCAGAAAACTGATCGACCGGGAACGCCTGCGCTCGCTCCGTGGTTATGAGTTCATCGAACGCGACGCCGTGCTGTATCAGCCGGTTGACATCCTCATTCCCGCAGCAGGCTCCAACATACCCATCGCAATAGACAGGGTTCAAGCCAGATATGTCGTCGAGGCCGCGAACGATCCATTTGCTGAGAACGTCGAAGAAGCGCTGTGTCGGAAAGGACTCACCGTCGTGCCGGATGCCATTGCGAACGCTGGCAACGCAGGGTTGTACGGGCTGCTCGTGGCCGGCGATGTCGCCATTACGCGTGAAGCAATTTTCGCATCGTTAAGCGATCAAGTCCAGAAAATGACGAAAGCCGTCCTGGAACGATCCACGGTTTTTCCGCGGAAGGCTCTGAATGCAATAGCCAGGGAACATATTCACAACACTATAAACGCCGGCCATTCAATTCTGCCGAATGGTCTAGATACAAAGGATATCGCATCATTGCAGTCGGAAGACTTGAACATAACGTATCGGGCCTCCAGTCGATACGCGGACGAGCGGACAAGGCAGGCGGACATCGAATCCCGGGCGGTGAAATGATGAACGTTGCAGTAGTGCCGGATCAACGATGAAGAACCCCGGGCAGAATTTGCGAGGTTCCATCGTACCTCTCGTGACACCGTTCCGCAATGGGTCGGTCGATGAGGCTGGATTGGCGTCGCTGATCGATTGGCAGATCTCCAGCGGCAGTCACGGCATCTCGGTGACAGGAACAACCGGCGAACCCACGGCGCTCAGCCGGGAGGAACGTGAACGCGTGATCCGGTGCGCGGCTGAAGCGGTGCAGCATCGGGTTCCGTTTGTTGCTGGGACAGGGTCAAGCAATCATGAGGAGTCCCTCCATTTCACGCGATTCGCTCAAAAGGCCGGAGCCGATGCAGCTCTCGTTATCACTCCGTACTATGTTCGACCGACGCAGGAAGGTCTGTTCCAGCATTTCAGGGCAATTGCGGAGTCGGTCGAAATCCCGATCATCCTCTATAATATCCCCGGCCGTTCAGCCGTCAACCTTGAAATCGATACGGTTGCACGGTTGCGTGAAGTCTGCAGGAACATCGTGGGTATCAAAGAAGCGAATCACGATTTTTCTCACATCACCCGGCTCCTTGGAAAACTCGGACGCGATTTCCTTGTCTATTCGGGGATCGAATTGTTGTGCTTCCCCGTCCTGGCGATCGGTGGTGCCGGCTACGTCAGCGCGACGGGCAATCTCATGCCGAACGAAGTAGCGGAACTGTACAACCTTGTCGCGGCGAACAAATGGCAGGAAGCACAGGATCTCCATTATCGTTTGATGCCGCTCAACGATGCTGTTTTTCTCGAGATCAATCCGGTGCCGGTGAAGACTGCGCTTGGGATGATGAACAAGATTTCACCCGAAGTGCGCCTTCCGCTTGCACCGCTTTCACGCGAGAATGAAAAGAAACTACGTGATATCCTGGTTCATTACAGACTGTTGGGTTGATGAATAGCATAACATTGGGAATCGACTGAAATGAGCGAAAATCACTCAACGCCCAAAACCAGGCACATTGCAGTCAATGGAATTTCGCTTGCATACCAGGATTGGCCGGGCGAACGCGGCCCGCTCATTTGCCTCCCGAATGTCACCGGCCACAAAGGGAGCTTTACAGCGTTGGCCCGGGCACTCTCTCCCCGTTACCGGGTGTTGTCGCTGGATATGAGGGGACGCGGCGACAGCAGCAAACCGAAAGACGGCTACGGGTTTGCGTACCACGCAAGGGATGTCATTGCCCTGGCGGATGCGCTTGAGTTCGAAACGTTTTCGCTTATCGGACATTCTTTTGGCGCGACTGCCAGCGTCTACATCGGATCGATTCAGCCGGCGCGCGTGCGGACAATCGTGATGATGGACGGCGGTGCCGACCCGAAGGCGGAGACGCTTCAACTCATGTATCAAACGGTCCGAAAGCTGGGGAAAGTCT
>DATDNS010000283.1:0-2544 GCA_036518155.1 Bacteroidota bacterium | reverse complement strand
TTACTTTTCCCGGGCCGCTTTGAGCAACGCCTCGACCCTCTCAGGAGTTTCGGCTTCGGCGTAATATCGAATGAGAGGTTCCGTCCCCGATGGGCGAACCAGAACCCATCCGTTTTCAACAAAGAGTTTAAAGCCGTCTTTTGTCTCGACCCGGATAACAGCATCACTGCCCAACGACTTGACGCCTTTCTTGTACACGCTCAGGATCCTTTGTTTTTCCTTTTCGCTGAGATGAGCGTCATAGCGATTGAAATAATGCCAGCCGAATTCCGTCATAATTTCTTCGACGAGCTGGCTCAAGCGCATCTTCCTTGTCGCCATCATCTCGCACAGGAGTAATCCAATGTAAATCCCGTCGCGTTCCGGAATATGTCCTTTCACACCCAGACCGCCGCTTTCCTCTGCGGCAATGAGAATGTCCCGGTCCGTCATCAACCGGCAGAGGTATTTGAATCCGATCGGCGTCTCGTGAAGAACCAGGCCGTACTTGTCGCACATCTTATTGATGAGCTGGCTCACAGAAAATGACTTTGCAACCTCTCCGTGCAACCGTTTGTTCTGGACAAGATATTTGATGAGGAGGGCGAAAATCCTGTGTGAATCGATGAAATTTCCTTTTTCGTCGAATGCACCAAGGCGGTCGGCGTCGCCGTCCGTCGCGATGCCGATATCGCATCTTTGAGAGACGACGGCCTCAGAAAGGCCCTGAAGATATTGCGGGAGCGGTTCAGGGTGTGCACCGCCGAACGAAGGATTGACCGAATTGCGGAGAAAAACGCTGACAGGAACCAGTTGTTCCATCACGCCCTGTCCCGCGCCGTGCATGGCATCGAAGGCGATCTTGAACCCGGCAGACTTGATCAATTCAAGATTGAGTTTTCGCCTGACATCGTCGACATACTTCTGCGTAAAGTCGACCTCGACGATGCGTCCCTCCTTCAGGAGCTGAGTGAAGGACTTTTTACTTTTCACAGTCGCCTTGATGACTCTCTTGAGATCGCGCTCGAGTTTTGCAATCATCTCCGGATGCGCGGGTCCTCCGAAGTCACCCTTCAACTTGTAGCCGTTGTATTTGGCGGGATTGTGACTTGCCGTGATGACGACCCCTCCCGCCAGGTTCAGAGTCTTCGCCAGCAGCGAGACCATGGGAGTGGACGAGATCTTGTCGGAGA
This sequence comes from Bacteroidota bacterium, assembly GCA_036518155.1. Taxonomy (GTDB): domain Bacteria; phylum Bacteroidota; class Ignavibacteria; order UBA10030; family UBA10030; genus JADGQA01. The sequence goes on along the minus strand of DATDNS010000283.1, from coordinate 1,372 downwards.
TAAAAACCTTGATTCCCTTGTTTGCCATCACCTCCGCGCTCTTCTCGGCAAATTCTCTCGACAAGAAACGGGCATCGTAGCCGATCACGATGCCGTTCCTGATCTTCTTGTGACGCTTGAAATACGACGAAGATGCGAGGGCAACCTTCGCAACGTTTTCGAACGTGAAGTCGTCCGCGATGACTCCACGCCAGCCGTCGGTGCCGAATTTGATTTGCGCTGTCACGGTAACCCCTTGATTATAGTCCGTTGTTGTCCGGGAAGCTCAGTCGGGACTGACCTGATCCCACGTTGCAGTTACAGTTTTACGTTCAACGCCCCGAGTCCCGCATAATACCCGTTCGTGTCGAGTTCTTCTTCGATGCGGAGGAGTTGGTTGTATTTTGCGATTCTGTCGGTTCGGCTTCCCGATCCGGTTTTGATTTGGCCCGAATTCGTGGCCACGGCGATGTCCGCGATCGTTGCATCTTCTGTTTCGCCCGAGCGATGGCTGAGCACTGTCGTATAGTTAGCGCGCTTCGCCATTTCGATGCAGTCCAGGGTCTCCGTCAGCGTGCCAATCTGGTTCACCTTGATCAGGATCGAATTCGCGACGCCGAGATCGATGCCTTTTGAGAGATATTCGACGTTCGTAACGAAGACGTCGTCGCCGACGAGCTGAATTTTGTTTCCGATCGTGTCGGTCAGCAACTTCCAGCCATTCCAGTCACCTTCCGCCATGCCGTCTTCCAGCGACGCAATCGGATACTGCTTTGCCCAGTTCTCCCAGAATTTTACCATTTGCTCTGAGGTTTTTTCCGATTTATCCGACTTGTTAAAGACATAGCGTTTCTTGTCGCCGTCGTAGAATTCACTCGCCGCGGGGTCAAGGCAAATGTACACTTGTTCGCCGGGTTTGTAATTCGCCTTTGTGATCGCCTCCAGGATGACTTCCAGAGCCTCCTCATTCGATTTCAGGTTCGGGGCAAATCCCCCTTCATCGCCGACTGCCGTGTTGTATCCTTTCTTGTGGAGGACGGACTTCAGCGAATGGAATACTTCAACGCCCATTCTCAGTGCTTCTGAAAAACTCGGAGCATCCAGCGGCATAACCATAAATTCCTGGATGTCGACGTTGTTGTCGGCGTGTTTGCCGCCGTTTAGAATATTCATCATGGGTGCGGGAAGGATCCGCGCGTTCGTCCCGCCGATATAGCGGTACAAAGGAATCTTCAGAGATTGCGCAGCTGCTTTTGCCACTGCGAGGGAAATTCCCAAAATGGCATTGGCACCCAGTTTTCCCTTGTTCGGCGTCCCGTCGAGGGCGATCATCATCTTGTCGATTCCGACCTGGTCGAAGGCATCGAACCCTACGACCTCTTCCGAAAGAACG
>DATDNS010000282.1:0-3886 GCA_036518155.1 Bacteroidota bacterium | reverse complement strand
GTGGAACTCACTTTTTCCGTGAAAGACACAGGCATCGGGGTACCAGCGGACAAGTTGGATGCAATCTTTGAAGCCTTCACGCAGGCGGATTCTTCCGTGACAAGGAAGTATGGAGGGGCCGGACTAGGACTGGTCATTTGTTCTCGCCTCGTTGGCCTGATGGGAGGAAGAATCTGGGTCGAGAGCACGCAGGGACAGGGGGCGAAGTTCCTGTTCACGATCCTCGCGAATCCGTCATCCGAACCTGAGACCCGCGAGGCAAGCGGCGGATCGACGGAGCTGAATGGAATTCGAGTCCTGATCGTCGATGACAACCCTACCAACCTTCAGGTTGTTGCGGCTGAGTGCCGACTTTGGGGAATGGTCCCGGTTGCGACGACAACTCCCTCCGAAGCGCTGGAAAAAATAAGGAACGACGAAACGTTTGCATTGGCGATTTATGACATGCAGATGCCGGGGAAGGATGGAGTTGAACTCGCAAAAGAGACCCGACAACTGCGTGATTCCAGGGCACTTCCCATCATTTTGCTGAGTTCCTGGGACCTGGGCGATGAACGGATCAGGAATAATGCGGGACTTTTTGCGGCGACCGTGATGAAACCGCTGAAGATGTCCCAGTTCCATGCGGTATTGAAACGCGTCCTTGCGAAGAACCCCGCAACGCAGCAGGTCCCTGACAAGACGACATCGTCTACGGGGAATCTTGCCGCAGAGATCCCGTTGTCGATACTGGTCGCCGAAGATAATCTCATCAACCAGAAACTCATCCAGCGCATGTTGCGGTCGATGGGATATGAGCCGTTTATCGTCGGCACGGGTTCCGAAGCACTGACTGCCCTTGACCATAGAAGATACGACCTGATTTTTATGGATGTGCAAATGCCCGAAATGGACGGGCTCGAAGCAACGCAAAGGATCCGCAGGGCAGGTGGAGGATCGGAAGATCCGAAAATCATTGCCATGACCGCATTTGCCATGCCGGGGGACAAAGATAAGTGTCTGCAAGCCGGGATGAATGATTATCTGAGCAAACCTTTCGTCTCCGATCAAATTTCTTCGATGATCAGAAAATGGGGAGTCCCGGCAGCAGGAGGTGTTCTCCATCGTGCCGCGGGAGATGTTGCTGCCGCCGCATTCGCAGATGCCGACATCGACGGACGTCTCCGGCAACTTGAACAGGAAACCGAACTCTCATTCGTCAAGGAATTGGCCGCGATCTATCTTGCAGATGCGCCGGAAAATTACCGCAGATTCAAGGAATCGATGAAAGCCGGTGAAGCCAAATCCCTGGAGCATTTGGCCCACAAGCTCAAAGGAGCAAGCATGAACCTCGGTGCAAAAAAGATAGCGCAGCTGCTTGAAAGCGTTGAGGAACATTCCCGAACGGGGGCTTTGAAGGAAATTGCGCCGCTTGCCGGCGCGATCGATCTTGAATTTGAAAGAATTGTCACGTATCTGACAAACTACATTGCAACCTCCGCACCGGACAGACTCTGATACTTGATATTCATTCTGAAATTCAGTAACATTTCCCAGCAGAAACCATGAAGTGTTCAGTGACATCCCTTCGTCCTTGCCGGTTGATCGTGGAACAATCAGAGTATAGAGATTCCAGTTCAAAACGCAGGCCGGCAACCCCTCCATCCCATCATCAGCGGAGTCATATCGATTTCTTCGCTACTATCTGAAGCTTTTCTGCATCATAAGCTTCAGTGCCGCTCCAGCAGTCCCAATGTCTGAGGTTTGGAAGATCGTAGCGAGGCTGAGCTGTTGAATTACATTACGAATCATCTCAAGAAGTACAAAGCTCCGGCATTTCTACTGCTGGCAGTTGCAGGGGGAATTCCGCTCATCACCGAGACAGATGCCCGGCCCTCCGGCGATGCCCTGGTCGTTGCCGTCGTTGCCCTGTCTCCCGCACCCGGAGACACCATAAAGCCTGTAACGCCGGGAAAGCTTTCGCGCCGGGCACGCGTTGTCCAGGAAATGCAGGCGGAAGAAAAAGCTTCCGGCCAGATCGATACTTCATTCAACATGCTGGCTGCTATTCGCGCCCTTCCGCGTGACTCATCCGCAAGACTTGCGCAATTCCTGGCAGTCCGGACCGATCCCGTCCAGGTTGACCCACTGAGAGTGAAACCCAGCCCTCTGTACCTCGCCGAACCTCTTGCCATCCGGTACAGAGACGTTCTTGATTCAGCGACGTGGTCCTACCGTGTCAAGAGAACCATCGACGGCTGGGACACAAAAGTGCCGCTGGACTATTCTTTCAAGCAATATGTCGCATTACGTCTGCGGAGGACACTCCGGGCCAATTGGGAAACAATGGCTCAGGCGTATACACTTGCTGGCGAGGCGAAGACAGGTCTGGGAGAATTGTTCGGCAAGGTCACGAACATCCAGATCCCCGTCCCCAAAAATCCGATCTTCAGTATCTTTGGTCCGAACGTCATCAACCTGCATATCAACGGCGGCGTGGATGTCACAGCAGGATTCCGCAATACAAAAAGCGATCTGATCGCCAGCAATCCTCTTGCCCAGAGCAGGAGCGAACCGGAGTTCAAACAGGATGTGCAGGTAACCGTCGAAGGACAAATCGGCGACAAGCTGAAGATCAACGCGGACTGGGATACGAAGCGCACGTTTGAGTACGAAAACCAGTTGCGAGTGAAGTATACTGGCTACGAAGACGAGATGATTCAAAGCGTCGAGGCCGGAAACGTTTCGCTCCCTTTGTCTTCATCCTTTATTTCGAGCAGTCAGGCTCTGTTTGGCATCAAGGCGGCGTTTCAATTTGGACCTCTGAAGTTGACGACGATCGCCTCACAGAAGAAGGGGGAAATCAAGGAGCTTTCCGTGAGCGGAGGTGCGCGGCCAACGCCGTTCACCATTCGTGCGCCGGATTATTCGAAAGACCACTTCTTTGTTGACTCAGTGTACGCGACGGAGGACAATTACGACAGAAATTACCTTCAGATACCGGCGAATCCGGACCAAACGATACAAATCAGAGACATTGAAGTCTGGGTTACAAAGACCAGCGTAACCTACCAGCAAGGAGAGCGAAGTGTTGTCGCTTATATTGATCGGAACCAGGTTCAGTTCTATCAGGATTCAGTACGTCGTGTGGATCCGACATTCCAGCCAAATGCCATACCCGGCCAGGTGGAAGTAGGACAGTTCATCAAGCTTCAGCAGGGTGTGAACGCAGACTATGTCGTCAACCCTTACGCCGGAATCATATCAATGAACGTGGCTGTAGCGCAGGAACAAGCCATCGCAGTTGCATATACGAAGCCTGTCAAGGGAAACCTGAAGCTCTCCGAAGACGTCGGAAATTTCGGTTCCCGCACGACGGACACGCTCAGATTGGTCCTGAAGTTGGTGAAGCCGCGGTATCTCGATCCGTCATTTACGAGCGCGTGGAAACTCCAGATCAGAAACCGGTATCCCCTTGGCGGCCGTGGAATCAAGAAGGATGGATTTGACCTCAACATTCAATACGAAGCACCGGGAGGAAATCCCGTACAGGCTGTCCTGAATAACGTAACGTTGCTCCAGATGTTCGGTCTCGACAGATTTACCGAGGGGTCGTCGGGCAGCGATGGCAAGTTCGATTATCTTCCCGGCATCACCGTCGATGAAAATCGCGGAGAACTGATCTTCCCGACGCTTGAACCATTTGATACCACCAGCATACGGTCGTTCCTGTCTCAGTCTCCGAACGTTACTGCTCAACAAGCCGCAGCCGCGGCCGATTCATTTTCCTACGCTGCAATCTACGATACAACGTACACGGGAGCGATCAACAACGGTAGAAATAAGTTCGTCATTTCGGGAAATTTCACGCCGTCCGTGGCTTCGACGTACAGCCTCGGATACAACA
>DATDNS010000281.1:0-3928 GCA_036518155.1 Bacteroidota bacterium | reverse complement strand
TTTTGCCCAGTCGGACGCCGTCGATATTCTTTGGTACAGCGACGACATCGCGTTTGCCGACGGGTTGCTGGTATCTCCCAAAACCCTTCACGAGTACTTCTTTCCGTGGCTCCGGAAAATCGGAGAACTTGCCAGGAAGGCAAACAAGCCGCTCCTGTATCATTCGGATGGATTGCTCTGGGATGTCTTCGGGGATATCATCGACTGCGGGGTCGATGCCATCCATCCGATTGAACCGAAAGCGATGAAGATTGCTGAGGTCAAAGCACGTTTTGGCGACAGGCTTTGCCTCCTCGGCAATGTCGATGTCGACATCCTGGCGCGCGGGACCGAACAGGAAATTCGCCTGATCGTCAGGGAAAACATAGAGAAAGTTGGTTACAACGGGGGGTATTGTGTCGGATCCGGCAACAGCATCCCGGACTACGTGAAGTACGAAAACTATCTTGCCTTGCTTGCTGCCTCAAAAGAATTTGGCGGTGAGGCCAATTCGTAGCCGCCGTTAAGCGATTTCGGAAGAAGGGCTGCTTCGATGTTCCTCCACGGCGCGGGCAGAACCGCCGCGTTGAAATAAAAAAGCTCCTGCAGCTTTTCAGTCGCAGGAGCCCTTGTCAGCACCCAACCCCTCATACCCCACTCGGGCTGACAAATTCTCCGAGGATGGTAATCGTCACGATGTCGCCTGCGACGAGACCGCCTGTTTCTGTCACCCTGTCCCATTTGAGACCGTAATCGAACCGGTTGATCGCAAGCGTTGCTTTCCACGCCACACGGGTGCCCTTTGTTGATTTCAGCGTCCCGTTCAGGACGGCATCCCACGTCACCTTCTTCGTGACATCACGGATCGTCAAATCTCCGGTAATCTTGTAGTTCTTGTCGTCGATCTTCTCTACGGAGGTGCTTTTGAACCTGATCTCCGGGAATTTCTCTGCATTGAAGAAGTCATCGCTCTTCAGATGTTTGTCTCTCCCGGGGTTGCCGGTGTCGATACTTTCAACCTTGATGGTTCCCTCCAACGTTCCATCGGAGAAGTCATCCCTGGACGACGTGAGCTTGATGTCAAAATCATCGAATCTCCCGGTCACTTCCGAGATCACCATGTGTTTGATGGAGAACGTAATACCCGAATGATTCCGGTCAATCTTCCAGTCCTTCGCCTGTGCGAAAAGACCGGTGATGAAAAGAATTGCGATGATACCTGCGGTCACGAGACGTTTCACGTAGAATACCTTTCGTTGAACGGAAAGAATTGACTAATTGACAAGGACGCGTTGGTGCACAACAATTTCTATTTCGATGCCGTCGGGATCGTGAATCACGAGTGCGGGCATGGAGTTGTTCTCCGAAGGAATTGCCCGGAACGGGACACCTTTGTGGAGGAATTGTACCTGGAGATGGCGCAGCGTAATGAGGTCGGACGTTTCGACGCTGAACCGCACCAGGCCGGCGCTCCCCTTAGGCGCCGACGAGGCCCCCTTGCTATTCCACGTGTTGAGGCCGACGTGATGGTGATACCCGCCGGTGGACAGGAACAATGCCCCCGGAAAGTCTTTCTGGACAATGTCGTAACCCAGGATATCGTGGTAGAACGCACCGGACTTCGTCAAATCGGAAACCTGGAGGTGAATATGCCCAAGCGTCGTCTCGGGGTGAATGCCATCCCACTCCCTCGGTTCATCGCCGAGTTCGGTGAGAAGGTCTTCGAGGTCGAGAGGTTTGGTAAACATTTCGATCCCTCCGTTCTTCCTCGGCCATTCTTCCCTGGGGAGATCTCTGTACAGTTCAATCCCATTGCCGTCCGGATCTGCGAGGTAGATCGCTTCGCTGACACCGTGGTTGGCAAAACCCTGCAGCGGGTATCGTTTCTCCGACAGTCGGGCGAGGACCTTGGCAAGTTCCTTCCGGCTGGGGAGAAGAAAGGCGATGTGATAAAGTCCCGTCGTGAACTCCGGTCTCGGTGTCGCTTCCGTCGATTCCGATAAGACAATAAGCGGATCACCGTCGATGTCGGCGTAAAGCCCCAGCTCGTCCTGTTCAAGTTCGACAGGTTCAAGTCCCAGCACGTCGACGTAAAAATCGCTCAAACGGTCGAGGTTTGCCGTTCGCAACTGTGCACTACAAATTCTCACGGCTTTATTGTTTCCCTTCTATTCTTTGATGATTTACAATGAATTCCCATCCCCGCCTCCTAGTTGAGCGAGAATTGGGGTCTCAGGAACCGGACGCTGTTGTGGAACATCAGATCGTGAACCCTGAACTTGATGAATGCAATGATAGGGAACGAGGCGATGATACCGCGTGCGTGCTCAGCCGATTCAGCGTTGACGACAACCCACAATCGGGATCGATCCATGGAAAGCGAATAGCTTGCAATTTTTCCTTCTCCCATAAGCGTGTTCACCAGCGCCCGTTGACTGGGAATCAAATCCGCAAATTCCTCTGTGAATTGCCGGGGAAGCTCGATATCGACCATGTAGTGGTTCATGCCTGCTGTTCCTTTAACGTTGTAACCAAAATGTTCTTCGTTTTCTTGATCTGGGATTCCGTTGCGATCTCAAATGAGCGGCGAAGCAAATCCACAGCGTGCTCACCGTCTGCCTGTGACCGGATGCGAAAGCTGACCCAGCCGCTTTCGGGGAGTACGTGATGCTCTTCGGCCTCACCCGCTGCAAGGAGCTCTTTCTTCACACGCAGGGGAAACGGCACATCGAGCAGGCTCGCGCCGTGAAGATGACCGAGCTCCCTTTTCCCCAGGCGGAATTCGATACCGCCATAACGATGAGCTTGGGCAACGACACCCGGCCACGCACAAACTTCATTTACGATCTTCTCCATTTTCGCCGAATTTGTCATCTGTCGTTCCCGGTTAACGGCCTGGAATGTCAATTTTGAGAAACCGGAGTTCGGGGCCACCTTACACGAACACACGGGCGATGCTATTTGTTCCTCAGAAACGAGCGTGAGATCGAAATTGACCCGGACCTGTGAGCACGAGCAACAAGGTCATCGCATGCAGTTCGAGGTTGCATTCGCACTCTGAGCCTTTGCTGGCAGCACCGCCCCGTTTAGCCAGAAACCGTTCTTGCAGACTCTGAACGTTGACAGCGTTGACTCAGACCGGCGTTCGCCGCTGTTTCAATTCAACCGGAGGAAGCGTGCGCTCCAGCTTCAGGCGTGAAGGCTCAAGCCAGGGAGGCAATTTCAGTCCTTCGCCAAGCTCTGCAATCGGCTCATCGACTGCAAATCCCGGCGTGTCGGTCGCAATTTCGAACAACACTCCTCCCGGCTCGCGGAAATAGATGGAACGAAAATACTGACGGTCGAGAATCTCGGTAACTTCCATGCCAGCACCGACGATTTCTGACCTCCAAAGCAGTTGCGCATCGTCATCAGCTACCCTCCACGCAATGTGGTGCACAGATCCCGCAGATTGGCGGGCAAAAGGAATGTCGGCTTTTATCAGAAGATCGACGGCCGATTCGCTCGCGCCTGAGCCGGTCAGATAGCGAAACCGGTTGTCGTGCTGTCCCGCAAACCTGAATTTCAACATCTTCTGAAGGACCCAATCGGTTTCTTCGCGCCTTCCCAGCGTCAGTGTTGCACCGTGGAGTCTGCGGACGGCAAATTCCTTCGGAACCGGATTGTCAGGCCAATGGCGATACTCGTTATTCGCGTCCCGGGCTATCAGTTCGACCGACATTCCGTCCGGATCCTGGAATGAAAGAACGTCTTCGCCAAACCTTGCTAACGGTCCGTCGAGATGAATTCCCTCTCTTGAGAGATGGCTTGCCCAGAATTCAAACGACCCGGCGGGCACTTCGAAGGAGACGGCGGAGACTTCTCCTTTGCCCCGTTTTCCGCGGACGGCATCGATGAACGGGAAAAAGGTAAGAATCGTCCCCGGTTGGCCAAGTTCATCTCCGTAGTA
>DATDNS010000280.1:0-6667 GCA_036518155.1 Bacteroidota bacterium | reverse complement strand
AACGATTCACGGAAGAGGTGGGAACCTTTTCAAAAAAAACGCGGGTGACCTATGAATTCGCGATTCTCGTGAACAATCTGAGGACAAGGCTTGTGAAATTGCTCCTGCGCGACCAGGTCCCCCTCTCCCGCAACGAAGACGTTGTTGTCAAGCTCCTCGATCCGCAGGAGAACGCGATGAAACCCGACGTCGACGGGATCCTGCGGTGGACTCTGAACCTTGCTCCGCAGTCTAAGCAGACTGTCAAGCTGAAGTTCTCCGTCGAATATCCAAGGGATCTGAGACTGTATGGGCTCGAGTAAGCAGGAAATCAAATGTGATAATCCCAGAACGTCGGACGATCCTCCAAAATGAACCAGGGATCACGAACAACTTCCGTAAGGACAATCATGAAGAAAAATATACTTGCTCTAGTACTCCCACTCGTTTTCTGTTCAACGACGGCGTATTCGCAGGATGCCGTCACCCTTTGCGGCAGCCACATTGCGAAAGCGATGCTCAACGACCAGTCCATGCGTGAGCAACTTCAGGGATTCCTGAATTCCGCGTACGAAGTTCATCCCGACCTGGTCTTCTATAACATTGCTTATTTCAACCTCCTCGCACTGGATTCGACAGGTACCCACCGTTGGGGGCTCAGGGAATTGAGGGCCCAAATCAACGGTATGCGTTCTCGGTATCTATACCGGCGCTCGCTTTGGGCAAAGCGACAGATCGAACGTATGAATGCGATGCAGGCCGACGACGAAGTCAAAAGTATTGCCGTTGAGATTCTCGACCCGATTGTTGTCAATCCAACAGTGGATCCTGACACACCTGATACGCTCGGTACGGCTGGCAGCAACAGGAAGGACTACTTTTCCGTTTTCCTTCTTGCCGAACAACCGTTGATGCCGTTTGACAGCCTTGTTGATTATAGACAAATGAGGAAGACCGAAGAAACCCGAATCGTCGATTCCGCCGCAAATCTGTTCGGCAATAACGATGCATTCGCGTCCGCGTCCACATCCGCAGTGTTGTCGCTTATTCTCCGACATTGGTATTTGTTCGGTGATGTGGGCAGTGCGGATGAACAACTCCAACACTCAACGCTCGCGTGCAACATGTTGTTGGCTTTGGCGAACAGGGATTTTTCGACAGCATACCAATCAAGGTTTTCTCTCAGTGTGGGGTTTATTCCGTTCAACACATCGCTCAACGCGACGCCGTTGCTGCCCATCGCCGGCTACAACATCTCTGTTCACGGTGCGACATTGTACCCCGACAAGCAATTTTCGTTATCCTTCGGGTACAAATACCACACAAAGACGCTTCTCAAGCCGTTATCGTACATCAACATCCAATGTGCCTTGTCTTCGAATCCGGGTATCTTCCCGTCTCATAATTCGCCCGGCTATGAGAGGCATTACACGACGCCGGCCGGGGTTGTCAACGACGAAACGTTGACATTTTCACGCAGCATCGCATCACCGATTTCAATAAGCACCATGCTCAAGGTCAGCACGCCTGTATTCTTTTTCTCGAAGAGTATTCCCTTGGAAGTCGGTATCCAATCAGGTTTCAATCAATTGACATACAACTATGATTACAGCTATCATTTTCAGAATTACTTTGTCTATGGAACTCTCAGCTTTGGAGTGGACAAGCAGAGCGATCAGACTGCAGTGAAGAAGTACAAGTTCCATAATTTCATCATTCTCCCGACCGTCGACATCTTCGTTCCCGTTTCCGCACAATATTCGGCCGATTTCTGCACGAGCATCGGGATGGTGTCTCTGATGGTCAAACGGGATCTCTAGAACAGCTCAGAAGTGAACTTCTCGTGACACGGCCCATGAGTATCAAAGACCGGATTCTCAAGCTCGTTCGCGATCCGTTCGGCGTCCTCCGGAACCGCTGGACCAGCTTTTCGGAATGGATTCGATTCGGCGGAAGTCGTGACTACAGTACCGTGGAATATTGGAAATACCGCCACAGCAAATACGGGTTCGATCTGCGGGGAGTCGGCGACAAGACGAAATCGCACGAGGAGAATATCCGACTGCTCGAACAGGGGAGAAGGGTCTTTCTTGACGTTTGCAACACGGCGGGAGTGACGTTCCCCGGCGCCCGCGTGCTGGACATTGGCTGCGGGACCGGATTCTTTGCAGAAGTTGTGCGGAACAACGGAGTCAGAGATTACCTCGGGATCGACATCGTTGACACGTTGTTCGAAGGATTGAGGATCAGGTGCCCCGGCTATCTCTTTGAGCGGCTCGATGTTTCCGTGGAACCGCTCCACGGAAGCTATGACCTCATCCTGGCGATGGATGTGCTACAACACATCGTTGATGAGAACAAGTTCATCTTCGCGGTCAGGAATATGATCTCACATCTCGCTCCATCGGGGATCGTTATCATCTCGACCCACCTTGGCCCGCAACGGCGTGACGGCTTCTATGTCGTGCGCAGGCCGATCGAAGAATTCCAGAGGGTATTTGCCGAATTCACGATCAACAAGCCGGTTGCCTACGCAGACAGTTTCGTCTTCAGTCTTCGCAGAAAGCATTAAAAAAGCCGTCCAGAATCGCGGACGGCTTCTTATCGTCAGATGAACCTCACCGCTCGTAGAAGACCATCGCCGAGTGAGGGTCCTCGTACTCTTACTTCAGTTTCGGTCCTGCCTTGACGACTTCGGGGGGACAGCCAACTTCATACTTCTTGAAGTTTTCCACGAAGCGCGACGCCAGTTGCTTGTACTTTTCGTTGTACGCTTCCTTGCTCGGCCACGATTCCGCGGGATTCAAAATGTTGTCCGGCACTCCCTGACAGGTCTTCGGGACCTCGAAGCCAAAAATCGGATCGGTTTTGTATTCCACCTTGAGGAGCGAACCGTCAAGGGCCGCATTCAGAAGCGCACGCGTATAACCGATGCTGATCCGCTTTCCGACGCCAAAAGCGCCGCCTATCCAGCCTGTATTGACGAGCCAGCAATGGACTCCGTACTTGAGGATTTTTCGTTTCAACAAATCGGCATAAAAGTGCGGAGGATGCACCATAAACGGCGCACCAAAACAGGTACTGAATGTCATCTCCGGCTCTTTGCCTAATCCAACCTCCGTGCCGGCAATCTTCGAGGTGTATCCAGAAATGAACTGGTACATCGCCTGCTCGGGGGAAAGCTTCGCAATCGGAGGCATGACACCTGATGCATCGCACGTGAGGAAGATAATATTCTTCGGATGACCCCCCATTTTTTCCGGTACAGCATTTTCGATATAGTCGAGGGGATACGATGCACGGGTGTTTTCGGTGATGGATTCATCATCGAGATCGATCATACGCGTCACGGGATCGAACGGAACGTTCTCGAGGATGGTCCCGAATCGGCGCGTTGTTGCATAGATCTGAGGTTCTGCAGAAGGAGAGAGCCGGATCACTTTCGCGTAGCATCCGCCCTCAAAATTGAATACTCCTTCGTCGCTCCAGCCGTGTTCGTCGTCGCCGATGAGCCCGCGTTTCGGGTCGGCGGAGAGCGTCGTCTTTCCCGTTCCGGAGAGCCCGAAGAAGATCGCGGCATCGTTGTTCTTCCCGATGTTCGCCGAACTGTGCATCGGCATGACGCCTTCCAGCGGGAGGAGGTAGTTGAGGATCGTGAAGACCGACTTCTTGATTTCACCAGCGTAGGCGGTGTTGCCGATGACACAAAGCCGCTGGTCGAAATTCAGAACGATGAAGGTGTTGCTGCCCGTTCCGTCGATTGTCGGGATGCCTTTGAATTCGGGCAGACAGACAACCGTAAACTCCGGCGTATGTCTGCGGTACTCTTCGTTCGTCGTTGGAAGAACGAACATATTCCGGGCAAAGTGAGCGTGCCACGCGAGCTCGGTGACGATTCGGATCGGCATCCGGTAGTTGGGGTCGGCGCCTGCGTAACAATCCTGCACAAAGACGTCCTTTCCCTGGAGGTAACCCTGCATCCGGTTGAAGAGATCGTTGAACTTCTCGCGACTGAACGGACGGTTGTACTCCCCCCACCAGATGTGCTCCTCCGTCGAGGGCTCTTTGACAATAAACTTGTCGCTGGCCGCCCTCGCCGTATGTTTTCCTGTATAGGCGACAATCGGCCCGAGTTTGGTGATGCGGGCTTCCTTGCGGAATGTGATTTCTTCGTAGAGGGCTTCCGTTGGGAGGTTCCAGTACGCCATCCTCAGGTTCGCGAGTCCGATATTGTCCAGACCAAAGTCGCTTTTCAGAGCTCCGGCTTCATTCTGTGCGGGGGTTTTGATGTCAAGGATGTTGTTCATAGCCAGTCTCGCACCAGTTTTCGTTCGCCAATATAGATTTCATTCGGAGAAGTCGGGTCGAGCGCCCACTTGATCCGTTCAACCCCTTGTGTGACGTCTTTGACCGTCGTCGCATAGCTCAGTCGCAGATGCCCTTCCATGCCGAATTCCTTACCCGGCACTGTGACGACAAGGGCTTTCTTCAGCAGGAAATTCGAGAGTTCGACTGAATTTTTGTTGTATGCTCTGAAATCGGGGAGGCAGTAATAAGTGCCGTCGGGCGGTATGATTTTGACTCCGTTGAAGGCCCTGAGTTGCTGCATCATCACGTTGCGATTATTCTCGAGCGTAAGGCGAAGCGTATCGACGGCGCTCTGGAGGCCTGTAAGTGCGCCCTCGGCCGCGGCTTGAAGCAAGACGGACGTGCACGACGCTGTCTGTGCCTGAACGTTCGTCATCACTTCGACGATCTGCTTTGGTGCAACCACCCAACCGATTCTAAACCCGGTCATCCCGTACAGCTTCGAGATTCCGTTGATAACGATGACCCTCGTCGATTCGATATCCTTCTTCGTGAATTTGTACGCGGAGGCACAGGTCTTTCCGTCGAACACGAGTTTGTGGTAAATATCATCCATGATCAGGTAGATGCCTCTTTTCTCGCACAGCTCAACGATCTGCTGAATCAATTCAGGCGGGTAGATCGCACCCGACGGATTGTTCGGGCTGTTCACGATGATGGCTCTTGTATAAGAGCTGATGGCCTCTTCGATGTCCTTGATCGTCGGTAGGAATTTGCCGTCTTCGGGGGTGACGATTACTGGGATGCCGTAAACCATTTTGATCATTTCAGGGTAGCTGACCCAGTAGGGGGCGAGTACGATGACTTCGTCCTGCGGATTGACGAGCGTGTAGAGCAAATTAAACAACGCCTGCTTTGCGCCCTGAGAGACGATCACATTATCCGAGCTGACGATCTTGTCGTAGTTCTCCTCGGTATAGCGGACAACAGCTTTTTTCAACGACGATATGCCGTCGGTGGGCGTATATTTGATATCACCGGTATTCAGTCGTGCCGCAGCGCTCAGGATTGCGCTGATGGGGGCCTTGTTTTTCGGTTCACCTGCACCGAGATGAACGACGGCTTCTCCTTTTTCGCGGAGCTTCGCCGCTTCCTCGTTCAGCTTCAGCGTGGGAGATTCTCCGATAGAGCTTGCCAATTTGCTGACGCTCATAGGTTCACAAACCTCCTGTCTTCAACCTCTCTGGATTTCAACGAAGAAAAATGATTTTCACGTGATGTTAACGTACGTCGATTTCGGGAGGAATTCAATCAGATGGATTTCCCAAAATTGGTAAAAGAAAACAGGTTGACCGAATCACATTGTGGATGCAAATTATCATTAAGGTAAGTCTGTACTCTCATGAGTTTGTCAATTAGTACATTTGCGTTATCCAATGGACTGCTGACTAAAACATTTACCGTGTTCCTTCTCGTGATTGTGCCGAACTATGAATGAATTCTGCAGGGGAAGTTGACGACAGAAACGAAACGTGACAAATGTGAACGTTTGTCCAGCATTCCGCGGCCAGACATCAATCGCTTGAACTTGCGAGCGTATCGTCGCTCGGTGGCAGAGTCAGCCTCATCATCAAAGGAGCTTGGGCGTCAACGTGGAGGAGTAAAGGTCAACGGATTCGCTACATTATGCTTTAGACTCATCCGGAGTGGACTATAATACACGATGGTCTCGCTGAGGTATTGCCCCCGATACGGAGACTGGAAATGAATCCCAACTTATGTTTGACGGGAAGAGCGGCGACGATGCTGTATGACTCAAACTGAACACACAAATCTTCTTCGAACATAATTGGAAATGTCAATCTTCGGTGCGTTGCGTCTTCAGGGGGAGAACCCGCTGCAATGTTCCCGGATTTCGTCCCGACACGACGTGTCGGGACGAAACATACCCAGAAACAGCGGTACAATAAATGAGTCAGCGGATTTTAAGAATGTGAGTTCTTTGACCCTCTTTGTTACAGCGACTTCTTCAATCGAAGTGCCGAATAGGAAGCTCGGATCTGTCCGAGCCGGCTGTCGATTTGTTCCTTCGATAACCACCGGCCCTGGGTCATGACGCCGGCGATCTTCCGTGTATTCGAAATATTCTCGAGAGGATTCTCGTCGAGTAACACGAGGTTCGCATCCTTTCCGGATTCTAACGTGCCGGCACGGTCAAGTTCTCCCAGGAATTCATGCGTGTTGGTCGTCGAAATACTGAGGGCTTCATATGGAGTCAAGCCCGTGTTGACCAGTTCCTGAAGTTCCAGGTGCAGAGAAAGTGCCGGCAACGTCGACGGCATGAGCGGGTCGGTACCTATGAGCAGCTTCGCTCCCCTTT
>DATDNS010000279.1:0-6151 GCA_036518155.1 Bacteroidota bacterium | reverse complement strand
CGTACGCCGCATACACGCAAAAATACAACAGGCCGAGGTTGGTCGTGGAAATGATGGGGCTCACCTACATCGATCAATGGCAGACCGCCGCGGCGAAGAATCTGTCTTTCCAATCTTCGAAGACAGAGGTTGTCGACATCCGGGGATACGACTACCAGTACCAGGATCTCGGGCTGAATACGTGGGACACGGTGAAGACGCTGGCGGCGGGGGAAACCCAATGGCTGCTCACGTACAGTCCCTCTGCGTTGACAATCCGGTTGTCGGAGAAGCAGAAGACGAACGACGACATTGTCTTCGACCTGCGCCCGACGATGAACGGCCTGGAAGAGGACTATGGAAAGGTTGCATACGCCACGAACATCCCTCCATCCCGGATGAGCATTACGCAATCCAGCCGCTCATCGAAAGTAAATCTGCATTTTGATTCCATGGTGATTGAAAAAGCAGGTGAACGATACAAGGGGAATTATTTGCAGGTGGATGTTCTGATCGGCCACACCCGGGATTGACGCATCACAATCGTTTAACCGTCTGGTAGTAGCAAACAAAGGCGCTCAGAAGAGCGCCTTTTTGTTTTTCTCCGTCGGTGCGGCATCATTTCTCCAGGAGAGTTTTCGTCACAAGGGATTTTCCGTTGAAGACAAGGCGGCTGAAGTAAACGCCACTGGTGAAGTGCGACGCGTGTAAGACCACCTGCTGATACGAACCGACCTTCATTTTCCTGTGGCGACTTCATATGAAGGGACAAAAACACTATATCGCGTCGCACTTTCCGTGCGGGAGTTACTTCTTTCTCAAAAGAAGCAACCAAGAAAGGTTGTCGAAACTGTAGCACGCAAGAATGGCTTCCATCCCACTAGCCCTAAATTTCGCTCAATGCAAAGGACGCATAAGCGTGAGCGAAATTAAAGCGCCACACGGGTCGGCGGACACAACCCCACAGTTTCGACACTGCGCCAAAGCCGCTCACACACATGCCAAAAGCCTTTGCTGTTGCTTTTGTGCGCGGACTGGCGAAATCAGCGGCGATGCGCGATGGGAGTCTGTGATCACCGCCTGTTCCATTTTCCATCTTTCCCCGGCAATGAACATCATTCCTTCTCTAATCGACGCTGCACCTTCAGTGTGGGTCATGATTTCGCACGTCCTCTTCTTTTCTGTCCACTTTTCTTCTGGGCGAGCAGAAGAAAAGTGGACAATCAGTTCTCGAGATGGTTAAATCATTCCACACTTCCCTGCAATCGCAGTCGGAGCAGATCGACTTCACTTCATCAGCATCATCTTCTTCAGGAGATGCTTTCCGCCGGATTCGAGGCGAGCGAAATAGATCCCGGACGACAGTCTGGTCGCATCGAACACCGCCCTCTGAAAGACTCCCGCTTTCATGTCTTCATCGAGCAAAGTCGCCACCTCGCGGCCGACGATGTCGTACACTTTCAGGACAACCCGCCCGTCTGCCGGGATTGTGAATTCGATGGTCGTTGTCGGATTAAAGGGATTGGGATAATTCTGGCTCAGGGTGAAGACCCTCGGTGCCGTCCCCACGGCGACCGTGACCTCAGACGAATACTTGAATGACCCGCTCCGGTCGATCTGCTTCAGCCGATACGCATACGTTCCGGCCGCCAAATTCGGGTCTGAGAACGAATATTGTCTGGGACTAATGCTCGTTCCCGCTCCTTTCACAAATCCCGCTTTTACCCAATCATCACTCACCACCCCCAATTCCGCCTTTCGTTCCACTTCCCATCCGCCGTTGTTCACTTCCGTGGCAGTCGTCCACTTCAATCCGACGCTGGTATTCAGGGCGACAGCGGACAACGATGCAACTTCCACCGGCAACGGCGTTCCGCCGGAGTTCTGCCATGCCAGGTAGGGATAGCCGTCGTTCGTTGCTCCATCCATATTCCAGACAGTCGCATCCCAGCCGGAGCTCGTGAACGTCGACTGCGTCTTCATCTGCGCCGTCGATTTGCCGGTTCCCGCCGCACTGGAGGACAGACCTGAAGTCAAGGTATCCCAAAAACAACTATCGACAAAACCGCCGTTAAAGCCGACCAACCCGCCTACGAACCCTGTACCGCCGCTGGCGTTTCCTGTGCTGTAGCAGGTATCGATGAATCCGTTGGGACTATCGTTAAATCCCACAAGCCCTCCAACATAGGTCCCGCCGTTGCTGACAGCATTCCCTCTGCTGTAACTGTTTTCAATGAGACACGACGGGAGGTTCCATCCGACAAATCCACCGACATAACTATACCCCTGAACGTTCCCCGTAGAATAGCATTTGTGGATGTTCCCCCCGCTAAAATTCTTACCGACAAATCCCCCCACATTTTGACTGGTGCTGCTGTCGATCACATTTCCGGTCGAGTAGCAGTTCGTCAAGTGTCCCCCTGAGCCCCCCTCGTTCCCCCCTGCGAACCCTCCAAGCTCAAACCCTCCGGAACTGCCGCCGATATTTCCTGTAGAGTAACAGTTGCTGATTGCCGTTTCCTGGCTATACCCTACGAACCCGCCAATAAAGCTGCCGCCCGTGGAATTGAATGAGACGGTACTGAAGCAAGAATCAATGGCCGAGTTGATCGCTTCTCCGACCAGACCGCCCAGGTATTGTGCGCCGCTCCCAATTTTGCCGGTCGTTGAACAGTTTGTGATCGTCCCGCTCGCGCAATACCCGACGAGACCTCCCACAGGAGTTGATCCGGTAATATTGATATTGGTAAGACGGAGATTCTTCACTGTTCCGCTGTAATCGCCGAAGAATCCGACATTGCCCTGACTCGGCCTGTTGATACATAGACTGTCAATGGTATGTCCGTTTCCGTCGTACGTGCCGGTGAAGATTGCGCTCGAGAACCCAATTGGATAGAAACCTTGTCCTGAATTCCAGCCGGATGTGGCCGAAGCGTTGATATCCGATATCTGCTTATAGTATTTGCTGTAGTCTCCGCCTGAATACCGATAAAAATAATCTTGAAGCCAAAGGAGGTTGTCTAATGAATCGATGAGAAAGGGGCTCACCTGCGTCCCGCTTCCCGAGGGGGGTGTTCCTACCTGCGACAGTGCTTTTGTCCCGCTGCACAGAACAAACAGTATGACAGCCGCCAGTGTGTATCCAATCTTCTTCATCCGTTCCTCCTCTCAACATATTATGAAAGACCAATTTCTTTCTTACGCAGAACTCAATAGGACATTGCACTATTCGTCTATCTGGGAAGGACTATTAAACGACATGGTACATTGGTGGGAAGAGACGCAGGCAGAATGACAATCCAATGTAGCATAGTGAAACGGCATTCGCAAATTTGACAATCCCGTAAGAGTAAGAAATTCCAATAGATGCGGCAATTGACCAAACAGAATTTGATTGAAGCCCGGGACAGGGCTGAAGGTGCACCAGCCCTGTCCGGCCTGGAATTCGCGAATACTCTATTTCAGGAGGACAAACTTCTTTGTGAGATTCTGAGACCCGGATTGGAGGTGATAGAAATAGACCCCGCTGGCGAGTCTTGAAGCATCGAAAACAATTTGTTGGTACTCTCCTGCCTTCCGATTCTCGTCCAGCACGGTTGCGACCTCCCGGCCGATGATGTCGTACACCTTCAGAGTGACATGAGCATCGTGCTCGAGCGTGAATTCAATCGTCGTCGATGGGTTGAAAGGATTGGGATAATTCTGGCTCAGGGTGAACACCCGTGGTGCAGTCCCGACCTCGACGTTCACCGTTGGCGAGTACCGGACCGACCCGTTGTTGTCAACAAGTTTCAGCCGATACGAATATGTTCCCGCAGCCAGGCCAGGGTCGACATAGGAATAGGACAGAGGTGCGGTGCTCGTTCCGTGGGCTTTGACGAATGTGAGAGAAATCCATTGCGAACCGCCGATTGTCGATTGTGGATTGGAAAAAGAAGCACTGGTCGCTGACCGCTGGACCTCAAACCCGTTCGTATTGATTTCGGTTGCCGTTTTCCATTCCAGATTTACACTCAGCCGGTTTTCAGTTGCCTGGAAGGAAGCAATTTCGACCGGGAGGGCAGTGTTGCCGCCGTTCTGCCAATGAAGGAACGGATAGCCGTTGTTGATAACTTTGTTCGTCGTGTCCATGTCCCAGTAATCGTTCGTCCCGTTTGTGCTTTCAAGCACAAAATCCCATCCGGCGCTCTCAAAGGTGGAGTAAGTTTTCATTTGCGCGGAAGTTGCTCCGTTGCCTGTGGGGCTCGTGGCTGTGCTGTCGGTATTGAAAATTGAATTCGTGACGCTTCCGCCAAAATCACCACCGACCAGACCTCCGGGTGTTCCAACGGATGTGCTGACTTTGCTCACACTGTAGCAGTCGAGGATAAGTCCGTCGGTATGATTACCCACGAGACCGCCGGTACCTGGGCACGTTGTCGTTACTCTGCCGGTACTGTAACAGTTTGAGATTGTGGCCGAGCTGATCTGACAGAATCCGACCAACCCGCCCATACTATAGTTGGAACCGCCGGTAACGGTGCATGTGCTGTAGCTGTTGTAGATTTGTGAATCGTTCTCGCCAACAAGTCCACCGCCATCGCCATACGCTGCGTTGATTACGCCGGTACTATAACAATTGAGAATGACACTGGTTGTGGAAGTTTGACCGACGAGGGCCCCGACAAAATCATATCCTGTTATGTTCGCGTGTGTAACCCCGACGTTCCGTATGGTGTCTCCACCAGAAAGCGTGCCAAACAGCGCCATATCGAAGCCAGTGAGATTCGACGTGTTTGAAATGAAAAGGTTGTTTACGACGTGACCCTGACCGTCGTAGTTGCCGGAGAATTGCTGGATAGGGGAAAAACCCATTCCGCCGTTGTATGAGCCGCCCGAAGTGGCGGAAGCATCGATATCTTGTGTCTGAACAAAGTACTTGCCTCCAAAGTGAGAGTATTGATTAACACTGTCCGAAATCCAGTTGAGATTTGCCAGCGAGGATATTTGATAGGGGTTACCGACAGATCCATCGCCGGCGGATGGCGGGGTTATCGTTTGAGCTGATCCTGTCGCAGTAAACATTCCCGCACAAAAAATCGAAAGAATTATCCAGCATGAGAACAATCGCAGTCTTGTCCTGGCAACCAACATCCTTCTCTGCATGACTATCTCCTCTCAATTAGTGATTGTGTTTACTTGAGCATGAGCATTTTCTTGAGCAATGATTTGCCGCCTGCCTCAAGCACTGCGAAATAGAGGCCGGACGCAAACCGGGAACCGTCAAATACGACCCGCTGATACTCTCCTGCGCTTCGATTTTCATCCAGCAACGTCGTGACTTCGCGGCCCAGGATGTCATACACCTTCAACGATACCCGACCGTCCTTCTCAAGTGTGAACTCGATGGTTGTTGTTGGATTGAACGGATTCGGATAGTTTTGGCTGAGGGTGAAGACTCGAGGCGCATTACCGACTTCGACGGTCACCGTTGTCGAATATTTTGACAATCCGTTGTTGTCAATCTGATTCAGGCGGTACGAATACGTCCCGGCATTCAAACTCCTGTCGACGTACGAGTAGGTAAGAGGGGCCGAGCTTGTGCCGTGACCCTTGATGAACGCCACGGGAGTCCATTGCAGGTTTCCGATCGCCGATTCCTGCTTGCCGACCGCTGACTGCTGACTGCTGATCGTTGTTCTTTCCACTTCAAACCCATTCGTATTCACCTCCGTCGCCGTTGTCCATTTCAATGAGACGCCAAGCCCCGCACTCTTTGCCGAGAACGACGCAAGTTCAACCGGGAGCGGGGTGACGGCTTGCAGGTACGGATACCCGTCATTGATTGAGCCGCCAAGCGACCACGTGTTCGTGAAATCCCAACCGGCACCGGTGAACGTGGAAAGCGTCTTAAGTGCGGAAGAGGATTCTGCCGTGCCATTGGCGCTACTACTCGTACTGTCTGTATCGTAAAATGAATTGCCGACACTGCCCCCAAAATCACCGCCGATCAAACCACCAAAGGTATTCGTTGCGCTCACCTTGCTTACGCTGTAACAATCAAGAATCGCTCCGCCTGAGTGGTTCCCGACCAATCCGCCGGCACCGGGACATCCCACGGCGACTTTTCCAGTGCTGTAACAGTCTAAGATCGTGTCGGAGGCCGACGAGCAGTAACCGATCAATCCGCCCA
>DATDNS010000278.1:0-10390 GCA_036518155.1 Bacteroidota bacterium | reverse complement strand
AAAGCTCCAATGAATCTTGTCTTCATGGTTTCCTCCGGTTGAATGTAAGCAGTATCGATGAGCAACTAGCATAAAGAACGGGTGAAAGCTCGTTTAGTTTCCGCACCTCTTTGTTACTCCCCCCTTCCGGCGGCTAGGAGTTTCGAAAATAGAACCGATTTTCTCTTCAATTTTCCTTATTATTTCCACTCATTACATCCATCGCCCGGCATATTCGATGCCTTCAAGTCATCCCAAGGATACCGGTTTCAAGCTTCCCGATTTTACGGTTATTTCGGCTTCCGCCGGATCGGGAAAGACCCACACGCTGACTCTTCGGTACCTGCAGCTGGTCCTGTCTGACAAGATTCCCGGAAACCGGCTCCGGAATATTCTCGCCATGACGTTCACGAACAACGCTGCCCGCGAAATGAAGCAGAGGATCCTTGAGTATCTCAAAAGGCTTTCAATGGGCGACCGGTCGCTCATTGACCAGCTTCTCCAGCTCCTGGGGATGAACGAAGAGGAATTACAACCCAAAGCGACAGCACTGATTGATGATATCCTGAACAACTATTCCGATTTCAACGTCCGGACGATCGACAGCTTTCTTTCGCGTTTGTTCCGCGCATCAGCGCTGGAATATGGATTCTCGCCCGCGGTGGAAATTGTGCTCGACAGTTCCGCCATCCTGCGGAAAGCGTTTGAAATCTTCGTACGTGAGTTGTCCCTCAATCCGCACAAGCGTCAGGTTCTCGACCGGCTTGTTGAAATTCTCCTTGACAATCAACCCGGGAATGCGCGGTACCTGTGGAATCCGTTCTCAGAACTTTCCGACGAAGTCCTCGGTCTCCACGTGTCGCTTGCGAACAAAAAGGGGGAAGTTGTGCCGGAAAACGGCTTCCTTGCCGAGAAGAAGAGACTCAAACAAGAAATCCTCTCCGAGTTCAAGCGCCTTGTCGGTCTTGCCCGTCAATCAAGCCTGACCGTTTCGCGGCCTTTTGAAGACGTCATCGAGGCTGCCCGCAGCGATGACGTCGATGACCTTATACGCCGGAAGACCCTCTTCAAGACCCCTGTCAATAAACCGTCCGGCAAGGATTCCCGTCCGCTCTATGACCAATGGGTGGGGCAATTCGCGGCCGTCCAGGAACGCTTGCGGAGTCTGGCAAATTCGTATCTCGTTGCGTCGGCACGCACCTATTATCTTCCGTACGTCGAGGCCTATCAGTATTTCCGTGAAGGCATCGAAAGCGTGATGAGACAGGAAGGCCGGATGACAATTGCCGATGTCACCAAACATCTTGCCGCGACGATCGACAGAGAACTTGTCCCGGAGATCTATTTCTTCCTCGGGGAACAGATCAACCACTACCTCGTCGACGAATTCCAGGATACGTCGCCGCTCCAATGGGGAGTGATCCGGCCGCTTGCAGAAGAAACGCTCTCAAAACAGGGGAGTCTGTTTCTTGTCGGCGATACAAAGCAGTCAATCTACACGTTTCGTGGCGCCGACTGGCAAATTATGCGCAGGCTGATGACGGGCGAAGACGGCTTTCCTTCGGCTCCCGTAACGGTGAAGCCTCTGCCAATGAACTACCGGAGTGCCGGGCGCATCGTGGAGTTTTCCCGGGAAGTGTTTCACCGGTGTGTTCCATCAGTCGTGACGGGTGACGCAAAGAATCTGAGCGGCCTGGCATCGTATGAACAGGATGTACGACCGGATTTGATCAGCAGGGGATATGTTGAAGTCTGCCCGATCGAAGGGGACGGGGATCAGTCGTTGCGAAAGGCAAAGCTCCTGGAGATACTTGCCGACTGTCGTGAGCGGGGCTTTTCGTATGGCGACATTACCATACTCACGCCGAAAAACAAGGACGTGATTGCAGTCAGTGCGTGGTTGAACGCCCAATCGCCCGGAATTCCCTTCATTTCGCACAGCAGCCTCGATATCCGCGGAAGAAAAATTACCGGAGAGCTCATTGCGTTCCTCCGTTTCCTCGACAGTCCCGTGGACAACCTGTCGTTCGTGACGTTTCTTCTCGGAGACGTGTGTGCGCGTCTCTTTGACCACAAGCAACTCGGAGTCCAGGGTGACGAGCTTCGAACATTTCTGTTCGAATCGCGGAACGAGAGGGATTCTGCGCTCTACAGGTCGTTTCGTGACCGATTCCCGAAGGTGTGGGAAGTCGTGTTCGAAGATCTCTTCAACCGTGTTGGCTACCTGCCGTTGTACGACCTCGTTTCAGAGCTCTACAAGTCATTCGCCCTGTTCCAGTTGATCCCCCACGAGGAAGGTGCGCTGACAAAACTCCTTGAAGTTATCAAGCAATTCGAAGATCGGGGACAGAACAACCTCAAAGATTTTCTGGAGTTCTCGGAAGACGAAAGTGAGGATTCGGACTGGAGCATCCCCGCTCGGCGCCGGGCCGATGCGGTTTCCATTATGACCATCCACAAAGCCAAGGGATTGGAAAACAGAGTCGTCGTCGTCCTATTGGAGGACAGTACTCCGCGGCACGAAAACTTGTTTGTTGAAGAAGCGAAGGCAGGGCTCCATCTCCTTCGGATCAGGAAAGACGCAGCGGAAGCCGATGAAACTCTCGCGAAGCTCTATGCCGAAGGGCAAACCGGAAGGGAAGTGGACGACCTCAACAAATTGTATGTCGCCCTTACGAGGGCGGAAGAAGAAATGTACGTGATCAGCGTAAAGGGAGAACGAGCGGATCGGCCATCGGCCTTTCTGCCAACGAACGGTTACGATCCACAGCCGAAGCCTGACGTGTTGCGGAGAGAACAGCTTCACGAAGATACTGCCGCGCTGACGCACCCTCACGAACACGCATCGCTCCAGCCTGTCTCGGCCGAAAAAATCGGGATAGACGAACGAGCAAGGGGGGAATTCATCCACGCGGTCCTTTCACACATTGAATTTCTCGACGACGACATAGCGGCACAGGTCGGGGCTCTGACGACGAAGGTCGGCACCGAAATTCGTGCGCACCTCGATGCCGGGAGAGTCGGTTCGCGGCTCGTCGCGTTCCTGGGTCGTCCGGATGTCGCGGAATTTTTCCGGCCGTCGGGTCAACGGAACGTGTTGAACGAGCATGAATTCGCGATGGCCAACGGACGGCTTTTCCGGATGGACCGGGTGCTCGTTGATGCCGGCGTGGTGACGGTCATCGATTACAAGACTGGCGATGAACGGGAAGAGTACACGGAACAGGTGCAAACCTATATGGGCATTTTGAGGGATTGCTATCCGCACCGTGCAATCCGGGGCGTTCTGGCATACGTCGACCGGAACGTTCTTCGGGAAGTCGTCCCCGGCGTGTTATCACGGCCAACTTCTCCATGAGCAGAACAATTGTCATAGAGCCGACGCAAAATCTCGTAGAGACCATTGTCGCCCGGCTGGGGCGCGAAACGGCGGATTGGTCCGATGTTGCCGTGGTCTTTCCGGGAAGGCGTCCTGCCCATTTTGTCCGAAAGGCCCTCGGCAGCCTGTGCGGACGAAGCTTCATCCCGCCGCGATTCTTTTCCATCGATGAGTTTATCGATTTCGTGTATCGGAAGGCCGTTCCGTCGCCGAAGAACAACCTCGAGCCGATCGACGCAATTGCATTGTTGTTCGAGGTTCATCGCGGAATCACGGATCGGCTTGGCGAATCGAACTTCAGTTCTCTCGATGCATTCTTTCCGATCGGGCAAAAACTGTTTGCGGAGCTTGAAGAGCTTTGTATCGCCAACCTGTCGCTGAAGACAATCCGTGAGCAGTTGAAACCGATTTCGTTCGGGCGGCTGAATTCGCTCCCGGACTACTATGACCGTTTCTACGAACTCGTTTCGGAGAAGGGGTACGCAACGCGGTCCGTCCGATACAACGCGGTTGCGAACCAAGCAACCAACGTTGACCTGCCGGAATTCTCTTCTCTCATCGTTGCCGGATTTCTCGCGCTCACAAAATCGGAGCAGGAAATTTTTGCCCGGCTCCGGCAGAGCCCGAAGGCAACCTTCATCTTCCAGCAGGGACACGGCCTTCGCGACCATTTTGACCGGCTCAGGATTACAGAAGATCCAGGCACTCCATCCGGAACCGAGAAGGCGGAGATCAAACTCTATGAGGCGCAGGATACACACGGCCAGGTCTTTGCCCTGTCACATTTGCTGGAAGAACACATCAAGGAACGCGGACACGTGACCGAGAAGACGGTCATTGTCCTGCCGACGGCCGATGCGCTCTTTCCGCTCTATCACCACACGTTGCCGTTGCTGAAGCAGGATGAATACAACATCGCCCTCGGCTATCCGCTTGCGCGCACGCCGATCTACGGTTTCCTCAGCAGCCTGATGGATCTCATCAGCGCGAAACAGGGCGATCGCATCCCGGCGCCGGCCTATCTGCGGTACGTTCTCCATCCCTACGCAAAAAATGTCCAGTTCGAGAAACGTTCGGAGGTGACGAGGATCCTTTTTCACAAGGTTGAAGAACTCATCGCCGGCGATGCGTCGAAAATGTTCCTGACACTCGACGAGATCGAGTCTCTCGATGAAGTCTTCACGGCAGTTCCGTACGGACTGCATGACGACTCGATTACGCCGGACAAACTGAAAGCCCATCTGAAGCATTTCCACAACGAAACAATCCGCAAATTTGAATCGTTCAGCTCGGTAGGAGATTTCGCCAGGAAGGCTTCCGAAGTACTGATGTTCATCTTCGACCGGAGCACGGCGAATCTTCATCCATTGTTCAGGGTGTACGCTGAGACGATGCTGACGATGTTCCACGAAATTGAACTCTCGCTGCTCAACGGACAGCGGTTTCAACACGTTGAAGGGTATTTCAATTTTCTGAAACGCTATGTTGCCTCGCAGGAAGTACCGTTCCCAGGGACGCCGTTGAAAGGACTACAGGTGCTCGGGTTGCTGGAAACACGTAACATCCAGTTCGACGACGTTTTTGTCCTGGACGTGAACGACGATGTCATTCCGGGGGGTGTCGGGCAGGAGATGATGCTGCCGCAGGGACTGCGCGAGAAGCTGGGGCTCGAAACGTACAGAAGCCGCGAACACCTCGTGGAGTACTATTTCGGACTGCTCCTCAGCGGCGCGAAACGGGTTCACCTGTTCTATTCGGAGACCGGGAAGAGCGAAAAGAGCAGATTCATCGAGAAAATTCTGTGGGATCGTCAGAAACGCAAGGGGGCTGTAACCGCTGCCAAGGATGCGCTTTCCATCCGTTATGCCATGGAGCTTTCCAATCCGTCTCCAGGCCCGATTGAGAAGACGCCTGCAATTGTCTCTCGTCTTAGAAACTCTACGTTCAGTGCGAGTGCACTCGATACGTACCTCAAGTGTCCCATCAGATTCTACTATGCAAACGTCCTGCGCCTTGAGGAAAAAGACGAGGTGGGCGACGATGTGGACCAACAAGAGGTGGGCAAATTTGTCCATTCCGCGCTCAAGAAGTACTTCAGCGGGTTCGCGGGCAGGAGACTAACCGAAGAGGTTCTGGAACAGCAAGGTCTGGAGAAAATGGCAGAACAACTGTTCAGCGAACATTTCGGCAGCGAGGGCGCAGGAACGCTGTATCTCCTCAAGCGACAGATTGTCCGTCAACTAGCCGCATTCCTCGTCAACTATCAGATACCGCGTTCACGGAAGAACGAGATTATTATCGAAGACCTCGAGCTTTCGATTCAAATCCAGCATTCGCACTCCCGGCTGGAAGGCCGGCTTGACCGAATTGAGGTTCGGGGGAGCAATGTCTTCATCCTTGACTACAAGACCGGAAAGGATGATGCCTACCTGAAGATCAATTTCAGAAAACTCGACGCCGGCAACCGCGAGACGTGGCCGGACGCGATCGGTTCACTCCAGCTGCCGTTCTACCTGATGCTCTATGCCGGGAAATCCGGTCTTCCTGTTGAACGCATCCATCCTGCGTACATCTTTCTCGGACGCAATTCGCTTGACGAATCAATTGAAGTGGAGTTTGCGGAGGACCCCGCCGAGCGAAGGGAACACTTCAGGACCATCGAACGGGTTATCGACGGTCTGCTCCAAGAGATTGTCTCCCCGGATGTTCCCTTCCAGCCGACATCGGATATGCAGAAGAATTGCCCCAACTGTCCGTTCAACGTGATGTGTGGGACGCAGTGGATTCATATCTGATAGAGGAAGAGACAGGCAATGATCGTGTTTTCGGGATTCCGTCAGAACGCAGAGGCGTTGAGGTCTGTTCCATGTTGAAGAGAACCCACTCTGGTGCGTCGGGTGGAAAAACAGAAACAGCAAAGCTCCGGTTCTGATGCAACAGTCCCGGAGCTTTTGTCGTGAACCCTTTCCAGATCACATCCCGACCCCGACGATACGCCCTTCCGGTCGTCACACCAAGCGCGCGACCTACTTTTCAGGTTTGGGAGTTGCGTACTCCCTGATTTGATCTTCGACCTTCTTCTTGTCTCCGACGATCACCAGCGTCATATCCTGGTCACGAAGGTATTTCTGTGTCATCATCTGGACGTCTGCCGGGGTCACGGCGTAGACATTCTTTACGTAGCTTGAGAGATAGGTTTCCGGCAATTCGTGGAGGTGGAGGAAAGAAAGTTGACCGATGATCCCTCGACGCGAAGAGTTCTGCAAGACAAACGTTCCTCCGAGATAATTCTGAATACCTTCAAGCTCTTCCTTCGATGGGGGTTCCTGCTGCAGACGCTTGATTTCGCCGATGATCTCCTTCAATGCCGCTCCTGTGACGTCGGTGCCGACATCGGCAATCTCCGCCCAGTAGGCATCACGGTAACGGGATGAAACCTGGCTGAACGGGGAATACGTGTACCCCTTCTTTTCACGGATATTGCTGGTGATGCGGGAGGCAAACGATCCGCCGAGGAGAGAATTTGTCACGACCATTTTCACATAATCCTTGTCGGCCGGATTCAGGACCGGGATGCCGAAATAGATGGTCGACTGCGGTGCCCCGGGACGCTCGATCAGCCCGAATTGCTGCTTCGCAACCGGTTTCGGGATGTCCACGAACACGGCGGGACCTTTCTCCCAATCGCCGAACGCATCGCGCACGGCCGCTTCCATGGTTTTCGCGTCGAAAACGCCTGCGACGAACACACTCGTTCGCTGCGCGCCGAAATTGTTCCTGTAGAACGAGCGAACATCATCGATGGTGTATTGTTCCAGCATTGCCTGCGTCGGGAAGACCCTCCCATACGCGTGATGGGGATACATGAGGTGACGGAACTCCTCCAACGCAAGGCTTTGCGGCTGTGATTTGCTGACGCTTAATTCGCGGATGCGGTCGTTCTTGATGCGGGCAAGCTCGGACTCCGGCAACAACGGATTCCTTGCGACGTCGGCAAGGAGCTTGACAAACTGCGGACCGAATTCGGCGAGTACATCTCCCGAAAGTGTCGTGAGGTCCGGGCCGACGCTGATGTCGACGTTTCCCCCCATTCCCGCCGCATCCTGCGCCACCTGGATCGACGTCTTCGTCGTCGTGCCTTCCTTCATCATTTCGCCCGTAATGTCGGCCAACCACACCTGGTTTTCTTTCTCATTGATATTGCCGGACCGCACGACGACGCTAACGGTCACTTTCGGGACGCTCCCGAAGGGAATCAGCGTCACTTCCATGCCGTTGGGAAGTTTGAACTGCTGTTTCTCCGGCAGCTTGAAATCTTTCGGCTTGCCCCCTTCGGGCGGCAGTTGTTTCTGTGCAACGACGTCGGCTGAAAGGACGACGACAGCCGCGAGTATACTGACGATCAGGGTCTTCATGGCGATTCCTCCTTATGAACCAATCTTCGGTTCGATGATCAGGATTGTTCGGTTGCCCGGGCGAAGATACTCGCGTGCAGTCTTTTGCAGCATCTCGGGAGTGACTTTTTTGAACTGGTCTTCCAGTGTGTTGATGCGCGCAGGATCGCTGTCGAACAAGGCGTACGAGGCGAGAAGATCGGCCCGGCCAAATCCGCCGAATCCGCTCAGCTGGTCGTAGAAATCGGAGCGAAGTTTCACGAGGGCACGATCAAGCGTTGGCTGGTCGATCGGATGCGCCCGCACTTCGTCGATCACTTCATCCCACGCTTTCAGGATTTCGTCCGCACTCACCGTCTTGTCGTGGATGAGGCTTCCCATCCAGAGCATCGGGCCGTCGTAATCGTACATATTGCCGAGCAGGTTGATGCCACCGTCCACGCTTGCGGTGTAGCCTTTTTGTTGCACAAGTTTTTGCCTGAGCCTGCTGTCGTCTCCCTGCAGAAGAATCTGGTCGAGGAGCCCCATGGCAAAATATTCCGGCGTGTTTCTGTCGGGCATGTGGTACGCAATCGCGATGGCCGGCCGGTTTGCAAGCGTATCCCTTTTGGTGAAACGCTTTTCCTGCTCCTGCCGCGGTTCCGTAAGGTCCGGTTTCTGCGGCTGCGGGACCGAAGGAATTCCGTCGAAGTATTTCTTGATCAGGTTCAAGGCCTCAGCAGGATCGAAATCTCCGACAACGGCCAGGGCGGCATTGTTGGGCGCATAGTACGTCTTGAAGAATTCCTGAACGTCGGCGAGCGTTGCGGCATCGAGATCCTTCATGTCGCCGTAGAAATTGTGGGCGTTGTTCCAGTTTGTGTTTGCGTATTGGGGCATGTCAAGCCACGGAAATCCTCCGTAGGGCCGGTTGAGGACATTCACGCGGACTTCATTTTTGACCACACCCTGCTGGTTGGTAAGATTCTCCTGGGTGATATTCAAACCCTTCATGCGGTCCGCCTCGGCCCAGAGCGCAGTCTCGAGTTTATTGGAAGGGAGCACTTCAAAATAGTTCGTGAAATCAAAGCGCGTGGACCCGTTGAGCACACCCCCGTTGCGCTGGACGAGCTTGATGAATTCCATTTTGCCGAGGTTTTGAGACCCCTGGAACATCATGTGCTCGAACAGGTGGGCAAACCCGGTGCGATTCTTCGGCTCGATGCGGAACCCGATGTTGTAATACACAGCGACAACAACGGTCGGTGCGGTGTGGTCGGGGGAGAGAACAACCTTCAGTCCATTGCCGAGTTTCTGGTACTCGACGGGGACGCGGAAGGCATCGTTGCCGCCGATGCCTGCTTGCACGGCGAAGAAAACCAGGGCAACGACAACAGGTACACGGAACAATCGACGTGTGTTCATAAGCGCCTCTGTTTGGTTGGTGTGGTGCATACCGGGAAAAAAATATACTGCTCCAGTTACGGGAAAGCAAACAGGAATGTTGCAGGATTCGGGCGGTCTGCGATCCGTGGGAACGAAAACAGCGTCGCAGAACGTTGACGTTGAGAAACGAGCCGACGCAGGGGACTATGCATGGGATAATCCATTATTGGGCGTTTCTCGCAGCGGGAATTCTGCTCAACCTTACTCCGGGAAATGACACAATGTACACTCTCTCCCAGAGCATCGCGCGCGGCCGGCAAGCGGGGATTTACTCCGCGCTCGGGATCGGCACAGGGACAATCATTCATACTCTTCTTGCCGCCTTCGGACTTTCGCTCATCATTGCGCAATCGGTCGTCCTGTTCACAATCATCAAATATGCAGGGGCGGCGTATCTGATTTATCTTGGGGCGACCATGCTGAAGGATAAAACGATTGTGACATTCACCGGCGAACAAATTCAGCCCGAATCCGGACACGCGAAGACGTATCGCGATGCGATCATTACCAACGTCTTCAACCCCAAGGTCGCGTTGTTCTTTATGGCATTCCTGCCGCAATTTATCGACCCGTCTTCCAGAGGGAATATCGTGCCGTTCCTTGCGCTTGGCTTTACGTTTGTAATCACCGGCACCGTATGGTGCCTGATTCTTGCAACGTTCGCGTCCGGACTTGCGGCCCGTTTGAAATCCCACCGAACATTTCCGGCCATCCTCAATAGAACCGCGGGGACAATCCTCATCGGGCTCGGGGCGAAGCTTGCCTTCACACGTCTGAAGTAGCGTCTGGTCAACGCAGCATCAAGCGCATTTCGTTCGTAGGTTTGAATCCGAGAGAATCGTACAGCGGTTTTCCCTCCTCGCTGGCGTGCAGAAGAATAGAGCCGAATCCCTGCTCGCGACACCATTCGATCATGATCTCCACGAGTTTTCTTGCGATCCCCATTCTTCGAAAGGGACGGTCAGTATAAACGTTCACAATGAAAGGACGCAAGGGATTAGGGTCGAGCGGGCTCGAATGATAGTCGAAGATGATGATTCCGGCTCCCGCCACAATACTCCCGGGTGTTGTTTCGACCAGCCACGCACGATACTGCCCGTTTGTCAGACGTTCAGCGAAGAATGGCCGAGAGGTCGCCATCGCAGCGGCAAGCGCTTCGTCATCCCGGCGGCCCATGTCGAGAAACATCTTGCGTCGATGTTCCATGACCGTG
>DATDNS010000277.1:0-3064 GCA_036518155.1 Bacteroidota bacterium | reverse complement strand
CGCGATGAGGTCGCCAAGAATGGTACCTGCCACCCCTATCAGCACTCCCTGGAGCAAGAAAATCTGGACCACCTTCCTGCGGCCCAGGCCAAGAGCCCGCAGAATGCCGATCGCGGACGCTTTTTCCATGACCATCATCAACAGTGTTCCGATGATATTGACCGTTGCGACAATGATGATCAGGCCAAGGATGATCGGTATCGGCTTTTTCTGCAATTCGATCCAGGTGAACAAATTCCTGTGCATCCGGTACATCGTCTGCGCATAGTAGGGATATCCGAGTTCCGCGGGAATGTCGTGAGCGAGAGTTTCCAATTTTCCGAGGTCCGTCACGAGGATGTCAAATCCCGAAACGTTGTTGCCGATCTGGAACAACCGCTGGGCATTCCGGATATTTACGTACACATACGTACCGTCGAACTCCGCCATGCCCGTCTCATAGATGCCGCGGACTTCCATGTTCATGATCCGCGCCTGCGAGAGGGAAATAGTTGTCCCGCCAAGTCCGTAGAGGAGAACTCGGCTTCCAATACCGGCTCCGAGTTGTTCCGCGAGACGCTTGCCGAGGATGCACGTCTGAATCCCGCTGATCCGGTCTTCGAGATCGTACGTTCCAGTAATAACTTTGGTCTTTGCTGCAGAAATATCATTCGACGGGTCCACCCCTTTCACGACAATTCCCTGGATGTTTTCGTCGCAACGGATCATTGCTTCCCTCGTGACGTAAGGGGCCATTGCCGTTATTTCAGGGTAGTGCTCGAGGACCTGCTTTATTGTTCTGTCCGGTTCCGGAAGCACCTGGTTCGAAAACCCGAACAACTGCATGTCTGCCGTAAAGCTCACGACGTTTTGCTTTATCGTCTTTTCAAATCCGTCGAGGATGGAGAGCGTAATGATAAGACTCGCAACTCCGAGGGTCACCCCAATAATGGCGATCGACGTGATAAAGGAGATGAACCCACGATTATGTCCGGACCGAAGATAGCGGTAGGCAATGAACAGGGAGACGGGAGCTGTCGTTATGCTTCGTTTCACGCGAGGCTTGATTATTTCTTCGAGGAGGATTCCATGAGATAGCTCTTGATAAACTCGTCGAGATCGCCATCCATCACGCCCTGTACATCGCTCGTTTCCGTGCCTGTACGGTGGTCTTTGACAAGCTGATACGGTTGAAAGGTGTAAGAACGAATCTGGCTCCCCCATTCAATCTTTTTCTTGCTGCTCTCTATGGCGTCCAAACGCGCTTCTTCTTCTTCTCTTCGAACCTGGTATAAGCGCGACTTGAGCATTTTCATCGCACGCTCTTTGTTTTGAAATTGCGACCGCTCCTGCTGGCACGCCACGATAATACCGCTCGGAATGTGAGTGATACGTACTGCAGTCTCGACCTTATTCACGTTCTGTCCTCCTTTGCCGCCGGACCGGAACGTGTCGATCTTGAGGTCGGCAGGATTGATTTCAATTGCAACATCGTCCTCTACTTCGGGATACACATAGACCGATGCAAAGGAAGTGTGGCGACGTGCGTTGGCATCAAACGGCGAGATACGGACGAGCCGATGGACACCGCTCTCCGCTTTCAGGTATCCGTACGCATGCTGTCCGACCACTTCAATTGTCGCACTCTTGATTCCGGCCCCCTCGCCGTCAAGGATATCAGCCAACGACACTTTGAAACCGTTCTTTTCGCACCATCGCGTATACATTCGGAGGAGCATCTCCGCCCAGTCCTGGGCTTCCGTCCCTCCCGCCCCTGAATGGATTGTCAAAAGGGCGTTCTTCGCATCGTCGACGCCCCCCAGCATATTCTTGAATTCGAGCTGCTCTATTCCTTTTTTGATTTTCTCAATATCGGACCTGATTTCCCCGACAACCGACGCCTCATTCGTCTCGGCCGCAAGGTCAAGGAGCGCTGAGGAATCGTCCGCCAACGTCACGAGTTTATTCCAACCGTCGACCCAACCCTTCAGCGCAGTTATTTGCTGGAGCAACTTCTGTGCGGCCACATTATCGTTCCAGAACGAAGCATCCGTTGTCTTTGCCTCGAACGTCTTCAGCTGGGTTTCTTTGTTGTCAAGGTCAAAGATACCCCCTAAGAGCACTCAGTCTCTTTCGCTGTTCCGCCAATTCCTGTTTCAAGTCCTCAAACATTATCGCACTTCAATCTTTTCGTGAACGTCAATTTCCATTTTCAACAGAGCCGCTGCCAGAGTCTTTCCCTGAGCATCGTTCTTCAGAGACTTCGTACCGCCGCCCCCGAGAGCGTTGTGGAGAAGAAAATTCAGAGCCCAAAGGTTCGGCAACTCAAAGCGTTCTACCGGCCCCAACGCGATCCCCTTGAAATGTTCCCTGACCTTTTCTGCGGTCACGTACTTCTGGATGATCGGAAAATACTCTTCTTTCCGTGCGATCAGCCCGATGTTCGCAGTATCGCCCTTATCCCCGGATCTGCCGTGACAAATTGAAATCAATTGTAGTTTCATGGTCAGAGCTGTTTGATCACAACTGACGGATGCACGGCGCTTTTCGGTATCAACGAAGGCCAATACGACACGACTTCGCTTGGCTTTGGTCTTCCGCCGGCAAAGCCGGTCACGGAAGGGGGTCCTGTAAGAATCAGAGGTGCGATCTCCTTCCCAAAGCGCTCAACGGACTCGTGGTTTTGTCCACGGACTCCGACACGCAACACGACCTCGCTGGGTTCAAGAGGAGGGTTTGCGATTCCCCCGTGACTGGAATTATACCCGAGGAATTCGCTTCGGTATTCTTCCAAATCCAGATGAAGATCGGCAAGCCGCTGTCTGAGGATTTCATCTGCCTTCTTTGCTTTTTCATACGCATCCGGCCACGAATATGTCAGCGTGCTGAAAGCAGTAAATCCATCCAGATACGACATCGAGACTTTGTAGGATTCTGTCGCCTGTTTACCACCGACTCCGAAGACTTTGACGCGGTTGCTTCCAATTTGTTCCAGGTGAATCGTGGTGAAGTCCGCGACGCAATCCGGCGTGATATACTCTTTTGGGTTTCCAATTTCATACAGCAGTTGTTCTTTGACGGTCTG
>DATDNS010000276.1:0-2688 GCA_036518155.1 Bacteroidota bacterium | reverse complement strand
TCCTCCCCCTGGAACCTTGCCATGATCTTCTTTGCTTCGGCCAGAGTTCCGGCTGCTCCTATCGAATACACCAGGGTCTTTGATTCACCCGGCCCGAGCACAACATCGTGCTGAAGGCTCGCGACCGGATCGAGGCCGTCCCCGGTCTTTGCCCCTGGCATTCCTTCGCTCACAGCCCGCGGCGAGCGTTGGTTGCCGTACATACCCAGGAATGATTCCTTATCTGCATCGTACGACAGAACCTGCGCACTGCACCCGTGGAATGCAACGTATTCCCAGTTTCTGTTCCAATGTCCTTTTGTGGATGGGACTTCCCACAATCGTTTCGTCGCAATGAGTGCATTTGCCGCAGGGTCAAACGATGTCTTGATAAACGAGCGGTGGAACTCACGGTGCCAGTCAGGAGCGGCGCCGAGATTCCACTCAAAATAGGTGAACAGCTGTAAGCGACGGCGACGATCGGATCGGTTTGTCACCGTTACGATCCAGAGCTCCACGGGTTCGTTCGGCGGTACGAACATCGTCCATTCGGATTCGATGCCGTTGTTCCGGGATTGAATCGTCGAATAACCGATTCCGTGCGTGCAGACATAATGGTCGGGTTCTGCGCACACCGGTTTCCACGCCGCAGACCAGTACGTGCCGGAATCGCAGTCACGAATGTACAGGAACTTCCCCCATTCATCTTTGATAAGATCCTGCTCCCACCTGTTGATACGGTTCAGCTGGGCATTTTCCCGCCAGCTGTATCCCCCTCCGCTTTGCGACAGGATAAATCCGAAAACTCCGTTGCTGACAATATTGACCCACGGCCTCGGCGTCCGTGGAGCGGATATTTCGTAGCTCCAGCCGTTATCACCGAAATGGCCGTAACCGTTTTCAAAAGTGTAGGTTTTTTTGGAATGTTCTTTCATAGTTGTTACTTGTATCGACGTGTGCGGGGATCCGGGGCGGGTCGATGCGTGAGAACAGTTCAGAACAACATACCAATGCTCAGCCGCTGAACATCACCGAGTCTTCCGTATTGTGTCCATCCGTAGTCGAGTCGCACGTCCGTACCGGAAGCTTCGATAAGGACACCGGCCCCCAGCGTCAACCCAACTTCCGAATCTTGTTCGAACAAATTCTGGTACCCTGCGCGGACGGCGAACGTATTCAGCAGCAAGTATTCGCCCCCCACGCTTATGCTTTCGGTATTGTTGTTGGGGTGAAATGCGTCGGCGACAAGCACGATATTGTGACCTTCTGCCAGTTGGAACGGCACCGCGAGTCCCACACGGAACAAGATCGGCAGACCGTACGTATCGGTGTGCAGTTCAGCGGGCAGGGCGTTGTTTTCGCCGTGCTGAGCCGGGTTCATCGCGTAGACGACGCGGAGATCCCGTCCAGTGAAATTATCGCGACTTCCAAAATTCGAGAGGCTCGCACCGATGATAACACCGTTGTCCGTGAGCCGATACTGCGTGCCCAGGTTCAGTCCAAAGGCGCTCATGCTGCTATGCCATATTGTTTCCTGCATGTACGTCACCTGAAGTCCTGCCGAGATCCGGTCGGTGACCTTCACACCATACCCGACGCCGAATGCCAGGTCTGACACGGAATAGTACTCACCCGTTCCGGAAGGTTGTTCCACCGTGCGAACAGCAATATCGCCCGAACGCAGGGATGTCACATTCAGCATCAGGCTGGCGGAACCCGTCGTCGGTACGACGGCAATGGCGTAGTCGTACGCTATATCGGCAAGCCAGGCGCTGTGGGTAAACTGGGCGCCAAACATCGTCATCGTTCCAAGCGCCGCGGGGTTGTAATAGGCGGCCATCGGTTCATTGGTGCAGCTTGAACCGGCGTTTCCCATCGCCGAAATCCGGGAGCTTGGCTCAATCAACAGGAATTCACCGATGGTCGTGGCGACATTCGTCTGACTCGCGGCATTGAGCGCCAGCGTCAGCGACATGAATGCGAACAGAATGTTTCGTCGTCGGGTCATAACCAATCTCCTCGCTGCCTACTTGATAATGGCGAATTTTCCCATTTTCGTTCCCAGCGGTCCGGCATCAACGTGATAGATATACAGTCCGGGGGCAACATCGAGATTATCCTTTGTGCGGAGGTCCCACGCCAGGTACCCAACCAGGGAATTGGACTGGCTAAGTGTCTGGACAAGTTCTCCTTTTATCGTGTAGATTCTGACCGTGCACGTTGACGGCAAGCCGCGGAATTCCATCCGACGTTCACCCCGTCCTGAGATTGCAAAGCGCTGAGGCTCGAAGCTTGCGGCACCAACGTAGGGATTCGGCACGACGTACGGGTTGTACTCTCCGTCCGCCTGGGCCCGCGCAAGGTCAACTTTCTGACCGGTTGTATGGAAAGAAAAGGCATCCCCGTCCTGGAACGGAAGCACCAGGTGGAGAACATAGACATCCCCCGGCTTTGGATAAACAGCGTGTCCTGCCACGGCAGATGTATCCATCTTGACGTTCCACGTCTGGACATACGTGTTTGTCGTTGTATCAAGAGTCGCGATGAACAAGAGGTCGTTCAGCGAACTGAGCGTGCTGTCCTGACTGTCGGAAGCGTCGCGGAAGAACGACTTCATCCTCACCTTACCCTGTGACGTGAGAGCATAAATCTGAAACTTGAGGGGCTTCGGCGGGAAAATAAAGCCGGATGGCAGGCTGGTGTCCACAA
>DATDNS010000275.1:0-3220 GCA_036518155.1 Bacteroidota bacterium | reverse complement strand
GACGTGCGCATAGGCCATAAACAGACAGTCGTTGCCGATAATTGTCCGTCCGGTTTCTACCGTCGCCCGATTGAGCGTTACGCACTCGCGAATGACATTGTTGTCACCGACTTCGAGTGTTGTCGGCTCGCCTTTGTACTTCAAATCCTGGGGCGGCCCTCCCACGACGGCACCCGGAAAGACTTTGCAGTTTTTCCCGATGCTCGTCCCCCCTCCGACGTGTACTCGTGGACCGATCCAGGTCCCGTCACCGATCGTCACATCATCTTCAATCGTCGAAAAGGGCCCGACGTAGACATTCTCTCCCAGCTTTGCTTTCGGACCCACGATGGCGTGTGTGTCAACAGTAACACTCATAGTTCTCGTTTTCGTTGTTCTTATTGCGGAGATGTGGTTGGGGCAACAGGATTCTGACCTCCGGATATTCCCGCGTCACGGTCAACGATGGCGGCTGTGAATTCACCTTCGGCAACGACGCTGGTGTTGACAAACGCCTTCGCACGGATGTGAATCACCTTCGACCTGCGGCTGACCATCTCCACTTCCAGGACGAGTTGGTCTCCGGGGACCACCGTTTTTCTGAACTTCACATTATTCATGGACATGAAGTAGACCAGCTTGTTGCCGGGATTCTCAAGACCGTTCAGGAGCAACACTCCGCCCGCCTGCGCCATCGCTTCCACGATCATGACTCCCGGCATGACAGGACGTCCCGGAAAGTGACCCTGGAAAAAGGGCTCATTGACGGTCACGCTCTTGACGGCCACAACTTTCTTGTCCATTTCAAAATCGGTGATCTTGTCGATCATCAGGAAGGGGTACCGATGAGGCAGGATCCTCTGGATCGCGTTGATGTCGAAAACAACGCCCTCTTTCTTTTCGTGTTGATATTTCCGAACAAGTTTCTTTTGTTGGTAGAGCTTGCGAACCATCTTCGCAAATTCGACGTTGCTGGCGTGTCCGGGCCTTGCCGATAGAATCTGCGCACGCAACGGCACGCCGATGAGGGCGAGATCGCCGATAAGGTCGAGCAGTTTGTGGCGCGCGGGCTCATTCCGGTAATGCAGCTTCTTATTATTGAGCACACCGGATGATCCGAGAATAACCGAGTGGTCAATCCCAAGCTTGTGCAGCAGTTTTCGCAGCTCCGTATCCGAGAGGTCACGGTCGTTGATGACGATGGCGTTGTCGAGATTCCCGCCTTTGATGAGTCCCTGGTCCCACAGCATTTCAACTTCGTGGAGGAAACAAAATGTCCGTGCGGAAGCGTACTCCGTGACAAATTCCTTTTCGAGACTGAAGAGCCCCGTGTGCTGCGTTCCCAACGCCGGATTGTTATAATCGATCACGACGCTCATGCGGAATTCACCGGCCGGGAGTGCAACAATATCGACCCCCTTCGCCTCGTTGTGATAGTGGATAACCTGATCGACGATCAGATAGTCTTTCGGTTCATCCTGTTCCTGGATGCCGGCTTCCTGGAGCATCTCCACGAACGGCATGGAACTGCCGTCCGCAATGGGCGGCTCGATGTTGTTGAGTTCGATAATGATGTTGTCGACCTCAAGACCCACAATTGCGGCAAGAACGTGTTCGGTCGTATGGACTTTCGCGTCCCCGATTCCCAGCGTCGTGCCCCGCGCAACGTCGATTACGTGATCGACATCCGCCGGAATCTCGGGATGACCGCCCAAATCAATGCGTCGGAATCGTATGCCAAAATTCTCTGATGCGGGCTTGAATGTCATGGTCGTTTGGACCCCCGTATGGAGGCCGACGCCCGACATGGAGACCGGTTTTTTTATCGTTCGCTGCTGAACAAGCATAGTGGTGTCCTAAAGCCCGTGTGGGTGTACGCTAAGATTTTTTGTTGTCCAAGTTGTTTCGTAACTCTTCAACGATCCGCTGGAGATCATTCACGCTTCGACTGAGCTCCGGGAGCGATCGAATCACCGCTTCGATGCGGTGCGCCCGGCTTCGGTCTTTCGCCGGTATTCCAAAATACATGCTGTTGGGCTCTTCGATAGACTTGCCCACTCCGGATTTTGCGAGAATCTTTACGCCGTCGGCGATCTCGATATGCCCCGCAATTCCTACTTGTCCGCCAATCATGCATTGCCTTCCGATTTTGACGCTCCCTGAAATTCCGGTCTGTGCGGCAATGACCGTATTCTCACCGATGACGCAGTTATGGGCAATCTGAACAAGGTTGTCGATCTTCACTCCCCGGTGAATGACCGTCTCGCCCACCGTCGCACGGTCGATCGTGGAATTCGCGCCAATCTCGACGTCATCGTCGATGACAACGATTCCAAGCTGGGGGATCTTTTCGTACGTACCGTCGGCTTTTGGCGCGAAACCAAATCCGTCCGATCCAATAATGACACCGGCGTGGAGAGTAACACGATTGCCAATTCTACATTGATGGTAGACTGTTACGTGAGGATACAACTGGCAGTCGTTCCCGGTGGAGACATTCGATCCGAGCACGCAACCGTGTGATACTTTTGTATTGTCGCCCAGCACGACACCATCGCCGACAATCGCATTCGCCCCGACGACCACGTTCTTTCCCAGCGTCGCGGTCGGCGAGATTCTGGCCGATGCATCGATTCCTTTTGGAAAGGGGTCAACCGAGGGAGTGAGCTTTTTGTGAACCTGGAGAAACGCTACGTACGGATCGTCAACTCTGATATACACAAGGCCGGTACGGCGGGGAAGCCTGGCGCTCTCAGACTTCCGTGAAATGAGAACAGCGGCGGCTCCGGTTGTATCAAGGAATCTCTCGTATTTGGGGTTTGCCAAAAAGGAAATGCTGTGTTGGTCTGCTTCCTCGATCTTGGCGACTCGCTCGACCTGCACCGTCCCATCTCCAACCACCTCGCCCTGGAGCCATTGCGCAATTTCCTGGACAGTCATGCAGACACTATTTTGTCGTTGGGCGTGGACTGACTTTCAACTTCGCAAGGACTTTGTCCGTCAGGTCGTACTTCGGATTTGTGTACATGAGCAGGATCTCCCCGCTCTTGTCGAAAACATAGTCATAGCCTTCTTCCACGGCGACATCCTGGATGGCTTTGAACACCCGATCCTGCACGGGCTTCATGAGCTCATTCTGCTTGGCAAAGAGCTCACCGTTTTGTCCGAACTTCTGGTTGCGAAAATCGGCCATCTTCTGGTCGAGTTCTCTGAGCTCACGTTCGGCATCCGAGCGCCGCTG
>DATDNS010000274.1:0-2205 GCA_036518155.1 Bacteroidota bacterium | reverse complement strand
GTTCCCGCGAAGGTCAGTCTCTGCAAACGAATGCAAACTGACAGGACGCAAAAATGAGAATCCTTTTCCCATTCGCAAAACCACAGTCTTGTTCCCTGTTCACGACACAGGGATTTCCTATGGATTCGTAGCAGCGTATATGGCACGTACTTTGCGAGCAACGATTCAAGCCGTACGTTCTCAATATCCTTCCGACCGTACCAGGGGCCTCTTGAAGTCCTCACAAGTACCCTGTTCCTGTCAACTGAGCGGCCCCGACGGATGCGTAATCTCATTGAAAGGAGGTTACAATCATGATCCACCTCAAGCACGAAGACTGCCTCAACTTCTTCTCCGAAATCCTCAGCGTGTTATCTTCGACAAACCAACACGAAGAGGTATTTCATCTCGTCGTCGACCGCATTGTCCGTGTTTTCGATTGCCAGACGTGCGCCGTGGTGATTGTCGATCCTGCGACGGAGTATCTTCACATCGAAATCGGACACGGTCTTTCCCATACGTTCACGAAAGAATTCCGCCGCAAGCTGGCCACCGGCCCGATCGGCAAGCTGTTGTGGGCAGGGACTCCCATTGTCATTACGGACAGCGTTTCCAATCCTCTCCTGACGCAGGAGGTACAGCTGGAAAACAGGTTCGGATCCTGTCTCTGCGTGCCGGTGATTGTGGACCATCGTACGCTCGGCTATCTGTATGCCGACCACAAACTGAAATCCGCCTTGAGTGGCGAGGATTTGAAGATTTTTTCGTGCTTTGCATCGCTCGCCGGCATAGCGCTCAACAAATCCAGAATGTTCGAAGACAATCTCCGCCTGGATACCATCGACCACGAAACTGAAATCGAGAAATACGCCCCCTTCCTCGGACGCTTGAATGCAAGCATGGAGCGGGCCCAAAAATTTGGAGAACGCTTTGCGCTGATGCTGATGGACGTTGACAACTACAAACAGCTTGCCCAAACGTACGGCTACGAAACATCCCGGCTGCTTCTCAAAGAACTTGCGGGTTTGTTGAAAGTACACCTGAGAGAAATTGACGGCGCAGGTCGATACGGATTCGACGAAATAATCTTGCTGAGAGCAAATTCGTCGCTGGAGGAAGCAGTCATCCGGGCCGATGAATTGCGGGCGCTCGTTGAAGGCACCGTGTTCACTGCCAAACAAATCAAGACGACAGTGAGCGTTGGCGTCTCGGCATTCCCTGAGAACGCCGGGTCGATTGCGGAATTGTTGACGACCGTGAAAAATGCACTCTTTGAAGCGCAAAGGTCCGGAAGAAACCGTGTCTTCCATTTTCATTCGGAACAATTCCACCACGATGTCGTCGCCTAAGTCGCGATCGATGTACGATGTGAGCCCGATGCGCATTGTCCTCTGCGCATCGCAAATAGTTCTGTGTTCTTCACGCGGGTGATGTCAGATTTGAGAACGCGAGTTTCCCACGAAGGCAGAATCTTTCTCATCTCTTGGAATATTCACAGTCTCGAATGTGATGAATCCACGAATTCGTCGATCTAATCATAGCCCGCAAACCCCGGTTAGTGGAACACTTCTTGCCCGTCTGAGGCAACGTTACCACCAATCCAGGAGTATTCATGAAACGTACACGTGTCATTATTATGGGGGCGGCGGGAAGGGATTTTCACAATTTCAACACCGTCTTCCGCGATGACGAGCGTTACGATGTTGTGGCGTTCACTGCAACGCAGATTCCGAATATCGACGGGAGAAAATATCCGAAAGAACTCGCGGGGAAACTTTATCCCGACGGGATTCCCATTTTTCCCGAATCCGACCTTGTCCAACTGATCAAACAACACAACATTGATGATGTGGTATTTTCGTACTCTGATGTTCCGCACAATTACGTTATGACGAAGGCTTCGATCGTGATGGCGGCCGGAGCGGATTTCCAGGTTCTGGGGGTCCGCAACACAATGCTCAAGAGCACCGTGCCGGTAATTGCGATCGTTGCCGTCAGAACCGGTTCAGGCAAGAGCCAGACGTCGCGCAAAGTGTGCGGGTATCTCCGCTCAAAGGGAAAGCGGGTCGTCGCGGTCCGTCATCCGATGCCGTACGGCGACCTTGTGAAACAAAAAGTCCAGCGCTACAAAACGCTCGACGATCTCGTGAAGCACGAATGCACCGTCGAAGAAATGGAAGAGTACGAGCCGCATATCGTCAACGGTACCATCATCTATGCCGGTGT
>DATDNS010000273.1:0-2924 GCA_036518155.1 Bacteroidota bacterium | reverse complement strand
GATTCCCGCTTTTCTTCAGAACCCACCCCTGTAAATCCCGCTTTAGGCGCGATTCCAACGGTAATATCATCTCCCGATGAGGCTGCTCGCTGGCACGGGCGTTGTCTTATTCGATGGCTGATGAGTGGACTTCATGTCCCCTTCTTGACGTCTGATGTGTAACCTAACGAAGGAATTGTATGGCCAAGTATAAGATTGCCTGGTTGCCGGGGGATGGTATCGGCATTGACGTGCTCGACGCCGCCAGGATTGTGCTCGACAAAGTAACCCTCGACGCCGAATATGTTCACGCCGACATTGGCTGGGAATTTTGGTGCAAGGAAGGAGATGCATTCCCCCAGCGCACAATCGACCTGTTGAAGAATGTCGATGCTGCGATGTTCGGCGCTATTACGTCGAAGCCCGTCAAGGCGGCACAAGCAGAACTCGTACCGGAATTGCAGAAACAGGGATTGACCTATCGCTCGCCAATCGTCCGGATGCGTCAAATGTTTGACCTTTACAATTGTCTCAGGCCTTGTAAAGCATATCCCGGCAACCCCCTGAATTACAAAGAAGGAATTGACCTCGTCGTCTTCCGGGAGAACACAGAGGATCTCTACTCGGGCGTGGAGTTCAACCCGGTGCCAACGTTGCTGGCCGAGACACTGACAAAAGTCTCCAAACAGTTTCTTTCGTTCAGCACGCTTCCCCTCGATCAGTATGCCGTCTCGTGCAAAATCAATACGCGAAAAGGATCGGAACGAATTATCCGTGAAGCGTTCGAGTTTGCGCGCAAGTTCAAGCG
This sequence comes from Bacteroidota bacterium, assembly GCA_036518155.1. Lineage (GTDB taxonomy): Bacteria > Bacteroidota > Ignavibacteria > UBA10030 > UBA10030 > JADGQA01. The sequence goes on along the minus strand of DATDNS010000273.1, from coordinate 2,137 downwards.
GAAGAAGGTTACGATTGTGCACAAGGCAAATGTGGTGCGTGCGACGGATGGGTTGTTCCTTGATGTGGCAAAGGAAATCGCGAAGTCGTATCCGGAGATTCAGTTCGATGAGGCCAACATCGATGCGATGACGATGTGGCTGCTTAAGAATCCGTTCAATTATGATGTTCTCGTCGCGCCTAATCTTTACGGCGACATCATCTCGGACCTCTGTGCGCAAATGGTCGGCGGCCTCGGGTTTGGCTGCTCGGGGAATATCGGCGCGAAGCTCGCTGTCTTCGAGCCAACCCACGGCTCTGCCCCGAAATATGCCGGACAGTACAAAGTCAATCCAATTGCGACCATCCTTGCAGTCAAAATGATGTTCGACTGGCTCGGTGAAACCGAGAAAGGCCGTTCACTGGAAAAAGCCGTTGCTGAAGTTATTAAAGAAGGAACCGTGCGGACGTACGATATGGGTGGAAAGAATTCCACCCTGGAAATGGCGAAAGCGATAGCGGCGAAACTCTAATCGTTGGATAATACTAAGAATGAAGCAAATCGTTATTCACGACGTTGGGATGCGGGATGGTCTGCAGATGGAAAAGCAGACAGTGCCAACGGAGCTCAAGATCAAATGGGTCGAGGCGTTGATGGCGTCGGGTGTCGACATTATCCAGCTTGGTTCATTCGTCCATCCGACAAAAGTACCGCAGATGGCCGACACGGATGCATTATTCCGTTATTTCAATGAACCCGGACGTAAATCGGGTGGCGTAGTATTTTCCGGCCTTGTCCTGAATGAAAAAGGTCTGGAACGTGGAGAAGCTTGCGGAGTGGGGATGTACTGCATGGGCGTGTCTGCGAGTGAAACACACAGTCAAAAGAACACAGGAATGTCGACAGCAGAAGCAACCGCCCGTATTGTTGCCACTGCGAAGCAGGCAATAGCAGCAGGTAAACGTGTCCAGGTTTCCGTGCAATCGGCCTTTGGCTGCGGGTTCGAAGGAACGATACCGATCGAACGAGTCATGGAGATCGTCCGGAAATATCTCGAAGCAGGGATAAAAAACATCAGCCTTGCCGATACGGCGGGCCACGCCTATCCGGAACAGGTCGCGGGCATGTTCGAAGCGATCCTCAAACTCGATCCATCGGTTGAATGCGCGTGCCACTTTCATAATACGTATGGACTTGGATTGGCCAATTGCTACGCCGCGTTGGACGCCGGCGCGAAATATTTTGAATCGGCAATTGCCGGTCTCGGAGGCTGTCCGTTCACAAAAGTCGCCGCGGGCAATGTCTGCACAGAAGATCTTGTCCATTCGCTCCAGCGCTCGGGATGGAGGACAGATATCAAACTCGCGAACCTCATTCTTCTCGCAAAGGATCTTGCTGGCTATTTCAATCGTGATATGCCTGGAATGGTGTACAAATCCGGTCCAATCCAAGACATCATGATACCTGTTCAGACGGCGTGAGGTCGCCGGCATCTTCATCATCGAAACAATACGGAATCGAAGAGAATGAAAATCCTTGAAGGAATTCGTGTCCTCGACTTGACGAATGTCTTGTCTGGTCCATTTGCGACGCTCCATCTGGCACTGTTGGGAGCTGAGGTCATCAAAATTGAAAACCCTGCAGACGGCGACCTTGCCCGGAAGCTCGGTTGTGTTCCAAAACTCAACCAGATGCTCATGGGAACGAGCTTCCTTGCACAGAATGCTAACAAGAAATCGTTGACGTTGAATCTCAAGGCCCCGGAGGGGAAAGAGATATTCAGAAAACTTGCGATGACAGCGGATGTTGTTGTTGAAAATTTCCGGCCGGATGTGATGTCGCGCCTTGGTCTGTCGTATGCAAACCTGCGTGAGATCAACCCTCGATTGATCTACTGCGCAATTTCCGGCTTTGGTCAAACCGGACCCGACGCACTCAAGCCGGCATATGACCAAATCATCCAGGGGTTGAGCGGCGAAATGGCAATCAATGGCGATGAACGGTTGAACCCGCTGCGTGCAGGGTTCCCCGTTTGTGATACGGTTGGGGGGCTCAATGCTGCGTTCGCCGTAATGGCGGCCCTCTATTATCGTCAACGCAGCGGTGAAGGACAGTTCATCGACGTTGCCCTTCTCGACTCCATCATGCCGCTGATGGG
>DATDNS010000272.1:0-4799 GCA_036518155.1 Bacteroidota bacterium | reverse complement strand
CCCAACGCACAGGGGCACGCGATGATCAGGACAGCAATGGCATTGATCAATGCCGGAGTAAATCCATGGTTCCCAAGGAAATACCAGAGCACAAACGTTACTGCCGCAATCGAAATCACGGAAGGAACGAACACCGATGCGATCTTGTCTGCGAGCGCCTGAATTGGAGCCTTGGAACCTTGTGCCTCTTCGACAAGTTTTACGATGTGGGCAATCGTTGTGTCCTTGCCGACCGCCGTCGCTGTGAAGGTGACAGTGCCGTTGTTATTGATAGTCCCACCGATGATGTTATCGCCGACTCTTCGTTCGACCGGCATGCTTTCGCCGGTGACCATCGATTCATCGATTGTTGTTGATCCAAATGCGACAATACCATCGACAGGAATCTTTTCGCCCGGTCTCACGATCACAGATTCACCGACCAATACTTCATCACGGGGAATAACGATCTCCTGCCCTTTTCTTACGACAGTTGCAGTTGCAGGAGTGAGTTCCATCAGTTTTCGTATCGCGTCCGAGGCTTTGTTCTTGGCACGCGCTTCCAGCATTTTGCCCAGGAGGATGAGCGTGATGATCGTCGCGGCCGTATCGAAATAAACTTCCGGATAGGCGGAATCGAGCGACAGCCAGTGCGGGAACAGCACGACCACAAGGCTGTAGAGATAGGCAAATCCCGTTCCGACAGCGATGAGAGTGTTCATATCCGCGGTGAAGTGTTTCGCCTGTTGCCACGCTCCTTTGTAAAACCGTTTGCCGGGGCCTGCAATGACCAGCGTGGTCGCGATGAGGAGCAATCTGTTGATGTCTTCCATCGACAGAGGAGTCCAACGCATGAACCAGTCTGTCATCGAGATCATGCTTACAGCCATGATCGGTATTGTGAGCGCAAGACTGAGCAGGAAATCCTTTTTTGTCTCTTTGAATGCCGATTGTTGGCGTGACTCGCCGGGAAAGGCCGTTGTCCCGCCATCTGCAGCGGTTTGACCCTCGCTTGGCGTCAAAAGTGTGTAACCAGCCTCGGACACGGCGGCCGCGAGTTCGTTGAAGTCTGTTTTGCTCTCATCGAAAGCGAGCGTGACCTTTTCGGTCGCAAGGTTGACGTTTGCCGACCGTACTCCTTCCACTCGCTTCAGTGCCTTCTCGACCCTGACGACGCAACTCGCACACGTCATTCCGTTTACCGGCAGAGTCACAGTATGTTCCATAACTTCGGACATCAATTCCTGTCGACGCTAATTGTTTGCAATGAGTTTGTATCCGGCGTCGTCAATTGCCTGGGCAATCCGTTGCTGAGGGACCAATGACTCGTCGTATTGGACCAACGCTCTTCCAATCTGAACATCCTCGATAACCAGGCCGCTGATCTTGCTCAGTTCTTTTTTCACGTGCATCACACAGTGGTTGCACGACATCCCTTCGATGGTCAATTCGCGACTTTTCATGTTTTGCATCCTTTCGTGACAGTTTAATAGGGTATTCAATCCGTGCTGGTAATATACGTGGCAGATTTCGGAAAGGCTTTACAAATAAAGAGAAAAGAGTTACAAGATTGTCCGCAGGGCAATTGGGATACCCGGACGAACAGCCATCGATGTTAAAGGGTGCCGACCTTGTCGAGGGGTCGACGGATGCTCTTTTTCATCCCTTTGAAATAACTGGGGGTCAGGCCCGTGATATTCTTGAACTGATTGGAGAGATGCTGGACGCTGCTGTAGCCCATGTTGAACGCAATTTCGCTGAGAGTCAATTCCCCGTATTTCAGTAACTCCTTGGCCCGCTCGATTTTCTGAAGGATGAAGTATTGTTCAATTGTGACATTTTCGATTGAAGAAAACAGCGAGCTTAAATAATGATAATCGTGGCCCAATTCCCCAGCAATATATTCGGAGAGATTCAATTTCATGGGATCGATGCTCTGATCGCGCTGGACCAGACGGAGAATTGCCAGCTTGATGCGCTCGATAATCCGTACTCTCTTGTCCTCGATAAGTTCAAAACCGTTCAGCTTGAGCACTTCCTGAACCTTCCTGAGATTGAGGTTCTTCACCTCGGAAAGATCGACTTCCCCCAGATCCACCCGCTGAATATTCAGACCCAGTTTTTCCAGCTCCTCGCGCACAACTCGAATACACCGGTTACAGACCATGTTTTTGATGTACAGCGTTGTGGTGGATTTTCTGGACCTCCGATTTTTGGGTGTGCCCATTAGATTGTCCGATGCGATACAGTATGCCAAATCTAGAATTACGTTCTTGGGGGTGCAAGCCTCCCTGGATTCGGAGACAACTCGAGCATGCTTCGTTTGGAAAGAACAAGAGAAAATTGTAGAAAGTTCAAGGCAGTGTTTCTATCGGAAGCGAAAGGGCATGAATGGATCAATGGATTTGGCGAATTCTTTTCGAAATGAGCGTTGAATCTGCGTCACAAGAATAGAGTGTGTCACCTTTCTGTGGAATGCCAATTGTTGCATTCTGCAGTCCCACCATTGAAAGGATACCAATGAAGCCTGAGAACGCGTCACAGTTCCAGATGAGTATGTCGGTTCAACAGAAACTCGAATGGTTCAAGCAGTATCAATTGATTGGCAATGCGAGGATGACTTGCGCTCATTTTGGGATCAGCAGGAAGACATTCTACAAGTGGTACAAGCGGTTTCGGTCCAGCGGTGAGAATCCCTCGAGTCTCCTCGACCTTCCTCGAACGCCACACCACTTTCCTCGAAAAACGAGTGAAGAAATCCGCCATCAGATCATTGAGTTGCGGAACTCAACGGGATTCGGGCCACGACGCCTAAGCAAGGAGCTTCAGGTGAAGAAAGGTGTGAGAATCTCTGAGCGGACAATCTGGAAAATAATCCGTAATAATTCACCTCGACTCAGCAATGCGGCAACAGACCGAACCGAAAACCTGCCAACGTCAAATCGCGTGCCCGTCGAAATGCAAACAGCCGTCACAGCGAATAGCAGACCAACGCTCGCGACGCTCTTCCGCTCGAAACTACCGTGAGACAAGATCCAGGGTGCCGGAAGACACTACCACCGGCGCGGGACGTCCTTGACACATCGGACTGTATCCCGCGCAATGAGTAGCTCTTCGTTCGTGGGAATCACGAATGTCTTCACCCGACTGTCTGGTTTGCTGATTTCTCCCTCCTTGCCCGAAGTCATGGCCACATTCTTGTTCTCATCGATTTCAATGCCGAGCCAATCGAGACCCGCCATAATGCGCTGACGGATGGTTGGAGAGTTTTCTCCGATTCCACCCGTGAAAATGATGGCGTCGGCACCGTCCATTTCCGCAAGATACGCCCCGATATATTTCTTCGCCCTTTGCGCAAAGATGCTGATTGCCAGCGTTGCGCGTCTATCGTTGTGCTCGCGCTCTTCATCGAGAAGATCGCGCATGTCATTGGTGAGTCCCGACAAACCAAGTAATCCGGATTGTTTGTTCAGAACGACATCAATGTCGCTCATGGACATTGCTTCTTTATGGGTCAGGAATTCAATGACCGACGGGTCAATGTCCCCTCCGCGGGTTCCCATGACAAGACCTTCAAGCGGCGTCAACCCCATGGAAGTGTCGAACGATTTTCCATTCTTGATGCCGCAGGCGGAGCAACCGTTGCCCAGGTGTAGCGTTATCACGTTGGTTTCTTCCGGCTTTTTGTTTGTCATTTCGCGATACCGGTACGCGACATATCTGTGCGATGTCCCGTGAAAGCCGTACCGGCGTATCTTGTGTCGCCGGTAGAGCTGGTAGGGAATGGCGTATAAATACGACGTCTCCGGCATGGTCGAATGAAAGGAAGTATCGAAGACGGCAACCTGGGGAATCGAACTTCCGAAAAGCTCCCGCGCGGCCAGAATCCCCTTCAGATTTGCAGGATTGTGCAAGGGGGCGAGATCAATGCAATCCTCAATTCCTTTGATGACGTCATCGGCGATGATGACAGATTTCGTGAATTTTTCCGCTCCGTGAACGACGCGATGTCCGACGGCATGGATATCGCCAAGTGACGAAATCCCCGGTATCTGTGCGTCGTGCGATATGATCCAACGCGTCACATAGTCGAGTGCCGCCCGGTGATCGCGGAGCGGTACCGCCTGTTTATTGGCGGATTTCCCGTCTGATTGAAGCGTGACGAGTGATTGCGATCCGATGCGTTCAATGAGTCCCTTTGCTTTCTGTTTATCAGCATTCTTTTCAATGAGATCAAGGTCAGTTTCGATGATTTGAAATTTCAACGAAGAACTGCCGCAATTGAGGACGAGAACATTCATGGTAATCCTCCTTGGTTGAAAAACACGAATATAACGTATTGCTTTATTGCGGCAAACTCAAGGATCGCTGAGTTTCACTTTCTCCGATTTTGACTTATCTTGTTTTCAATTCTGACAAAAGCAGTGAAAAAATTTACTCTTAAGTCTTCCGAACCCGAGGCGCTGCAGCTCGTCCATCCCAGGACGCTCACGATCAACTACAAGCACGATCTCAATGACGCCCAGTATGATGCCGTCACTTCTGTTGACGGCCCGCATCTTGTCATTGCAGGAGCCGGAACAGGAAAGACACGCACCATCGTTTACCGTGTGGCGTATCTCGTGGAACTGGGCGTCAAGCCGGATCACATACTGTTGCTCACATTCACCCGCAAAGCTGCCCACGAGATGTTGCGCAAAGCGTCGATGTTGTTGGATAGCAGATGCGATCATATTGCCGGGGGGACGTTCCACTCGTTCGCAAACAACATCCTCCGCAAGCACGCACGGCTGATTAGTTATGAGCCGAACTTCACGATT
>DATDNS010000271.1:0-5776 GCA_036518155.1 Bacteroidota bacterium | reverse complement strand
CCAGACGATTTTCATCGCCGACGCGACAATCAATATCGAACCATCGTCCGATGACCTTGCCGATATTGCCATCCTTGCGGCTGAAAAAGTGCGACAGCTTGATATTGAACCGAGAGTGGCGATGTTGTCGTTCAGCAATTTCGGCGGCACGAAGCATCCGCTTGCCGAAAAGGTTGCGAAGGCGGTCGAACTTGTCAAGAAGCGTGCACCCGATCTGATGGTCGACGGTGAGATGCAGGCGGATACTGCTGTCGTTCCGGAGATCATTTCGGAGATTTATCCTTTTAGCTCACTCAAAGGCTCGGCCAATATCTTGATCTGTCCGGATCTGACGTCAGCGAATATTGCCTACAAACTGCTCGCCCGCATCGGAGGGGCGACGGCGATCGGACCAATCCTTCTTGGGATCCGCAAACCCGTCTACCTGCTCGTTCCCGGCTGCGATGTGTCAGACATCGTGAACATCACAGCTATGGCTGTCTTCGAATCACAACAACAGAGCAATCGTTAAGTTGGGAAAAATCGCCCAACCCGCCACGATCCGTGTAAACCTCCGGCGGCAACGCGTGTTGCCGCCGGCGCACTTGATTGACAGCTCATCGCGTTTCCTTTACTCTGGATGCGAAAGACAAACCCACAACTTCCTACGATTAAGAAGGCAGTGTCAATTCTTAGAACTTGTTCGGGTTTGTCGCTTGTTTCAGGGGATGACATTTGGAATGATTCTTGCTTTTCCTGATACAAAGCTGGCAGGAGTGGAGGGGGAAGCTGCAAAGCGATGAGTTGGTTGTGAGGATGAATGTTATCCTTGTCCTGTCCGGCTCTCAAAACAACTACGAAGACACGAGTTCCACTAGAACGTACGCTACACCCGAAGACCTTCAGACGGCGTACTCGGCGACAGAAGACAACTAACGCCGGTATGCCCGAATTTCAGATCAATCCCAGCAAGCTCCTGTCATCTTTGTCGGTGTGTGTCCAGAGAAACTACGCAATCAGAATGTCAACGAGCCGCGACGACGCGCACCAAATACTCGCCATGGGAACTGAATTCCGACTACCTCTCAACGACTCAACTTCTTCCGGGTAATCATTCGGGTGCGTTCTTTCTGTGATTGAACGTGACTTCAGTTAAGACCGGGCCGCTTTAGAACTCTCGACCGTAGACGAAGCATTCGCGAGACCAGAGCCGCCGGTTCAACGCTGACCTTCGCTGATGTAGATCACCCCCGTCTTTTCAGTCGAGGTCGCTACACGATTCTTCAAGTTGTGGTGACCGTCATGATCTATCGGATTGAATACTCCGCCGTACAGTCTCTCATAGAAGCCCTCCACGAACGCAAGTACACGGTAATCGGTCCCATCCGACGGGAAGGCTCGATCGTATACGACGAGCTGCAATCCTCCGTCGACCTTCCAAAAGGCTGGACAGATGAGCAGGGTCCGGGGTACTACCGGACTCGTGAAAGAAGTGATGGAGCACTGTTCGGGTTTTCCGTCGGCCCTCATTCCTGGAAAAAATACCTCTACCCGCCAATTCTCAAACTTGTTGTTGCGGCCCGCAAAGTAAAAGGGTTCGCGGTTTCCAACTGGAACACGGCAGAGGAAGAACAGAAACCGCTGGCCTTCCTCGGCGTGCGGCCGTGCGAACTTGCCGCCATAACCATCCAGGACAAAGTCTTTGGTTCAGGAGACTACCAGGATCCGAACTACAAGAAGGTCCGCGATAAGCTCTTTGTCGTTGCCGTCAATTGTTCCAGTTCCGCAGAAACGTGCTTCTGCAATTCCATGGGTACCGGCCCGAAAGCCCGCGGAAAATTCGACCTTGCGTTGACAGAGATCCTTGAGAAAACCGTACCATACTACCTTGTTGAAGTTGGCTCAACCCGCGGTCAGGAAGTACTCGCCGGCCTTGCGCATCGTCCGGCAGAACGGAGCGAATTGGAACGTGGAGAGGAAATCATCGGGCACGTTGCGAAGGAGATGAAACGAAGTATCGATACATCAGGAATCAAAGAGCTGTTGTATAGTAGCGCCGAACATCGTGAATGGGAAAAGGTCGGTGAGCGCTGTCTGACGTGCGCGAATTGTACGATGGTTTGTCCTACCTGTTTCTGTAACACAGTGGAAGACAGCACCGATCTTTCCGGCAGCGAAGCCGTTCGTACAAGGAAGTGGGATTCGTGTTTTACGCTCGACTTCTCCTACATTCACGGCGGGAGCGTACGGACTTCGGCAAAAGCACGTTACCGACAATGGATGACGCACAAACTCGCCGCGTGGATTGACCAGTTCGGCACTTCCGGGTGCGTTGGATGTGGCCGCTGTATCACGTGGTGTCCAGTAGGAATCGACATAACGGATGAAGCAAGGGTCGTCCGTGAAAACAACGTCTAGGCACAAGAACACATAAGACCAAGGAGACACGGCATGGAAACCCTTGAACCAATATTGGCAGATCACCCTTTCTTTAAAGATCTCGAGAAGAAGTATCTCACGCTCGTTACCGGATGTGCCTCAAACGTGCGCTTTGATTCCGGAAAATTCATTTTTCGCGAGGGAGAGGAAGCCCACCAGTTTTATCTCATCCGGGAGGGCAAGGTTTCGGTGGAGATTTTCACGCCGAATCGCGGGCACATTACGCTCGAGACGCTCGACGAGGGTAATATTTTGGGCTGGTCGTGGCTGATTCCTCCGTATCAATGGCATTTTGATGCCCGGGTGGTTGAGCCGACGCGAGCGATTGCGCTCGACGGCAAATGTCTCCGCAAGAAATGTGAAGATGATCACGATTTTGGCTATGAGTTTCTGAAACGGTTCTCGCACATAATGGAACAAAGGCTCTCTTCAGCAAGAATACAACTATTGGATCTCTATGACGTTCGAGCATGATGTAGCAATGGAGCCTCTCGAAATCGATGAGTCTCCAATGATTCCCCGGCCATTCGCGATCCAGCGTGTTCATCGTGAAACGGCAGATACGTTTACCGTGGAACTGAAACCTGCTTCGGGCAAATCACCGTTCGTATTCTCTCCCGGCCAGTTCAACATGGTGTACGTTTATGGCGTCGGTGAAGTCCCGATCTCGATAAGCGGCGACGCGGCGAACACAGCGACAATTGTTCACACGACGCGCGCGGTCGGCATGGTCACGAGGGCGATGAAAAGACTCGCAAAGGGCGATTTGGTGGGAATCCGCGGACCATTCGGCACTTCGTGGCCGATCGAACAGGCAAAAGGAAAAGACGTGGTCGTTGTCGCGGGCGGAATTGGTTTGCCCCCTCTTCGCCCGTCTCTCTATTCCATCCTTCGTTCGAGACAAGAATTCAGGAAAGTCTTCCTCCTCTACGGAGCGCGCACTCCTTCTGACATCCTTTTTCCGGAGCAAATCGAGGCCTGGCGTGCGAACCACGGCATCGTTTCCCTCATCACCGTGGACCGTTCGATGAAAGGGTGGAAGGGGAATGTCGGAGTCGTCACTACGCTTATCCCGAAAATCGATTTTGACCCGAACAACGCCGTCGCGATGATTGTCGGGCCGGAGGTCATGATGCGTTTCACTGCCATGGATCTCCTGAAACGGGGTATCGACCCGGGAAATATCTATGTTTCGATGGAACGGAACATGAAATGCGGCATCGGGTTGTGCGGTCACTGTCAATACGGCCCGCACTTCATCTGCAAAGATGGCCCGGTGTTTCCCTACGGCAGAATCAAAGACCTTCTCTTGAAAAGGGAGATATAGTATGGCGAAATCCAAAAAACCCCGCCTGGCCGTCTGGAAATTTTCTTCGTGTGACGGATGTCAGTTGAGCCTGCTTGATTGCGAGGACGAACTTCTGGCCGTTGCCGGCAACGTCGAAATTGCAAACTTTCCGGAGGCCTCGCGTGCGGTGGCAAAGGGGCCGTACGACATATCGCTCGTCGAGGGGTCGATTACAACACCTCACGATGCCGAACGCATCCATCAGGTTCGCCGCTCATCGAAACTCCTGGTGACGATCGGTGCGTGTGCCACTGCGGGCGGCATTCAGGCGTTGCGCAACTTCAAGAACGTGAACGATTTCATTTCCGTCGTATACGCGAACCCGCAATATATCGAAACGCTGAACAAATCAACGGCGATCGCAGACCACATCCACGTTGACTTTGAACTTCGAGGATGCCCGATCAACAAATACCAGCTTGTCGAAGTCATCAGCGCATTACTCAACGGACGCAAGCCGAATATCCCGCCGTACAGCGTTTGCGTCGAATGCAAACGGAGGGGGACGGTTTGCGGTCTCGTTTCGCACGGATCCTATTGTCTTGGTCCGGTAACGCAAGCCGGCTGCAATGCGTTGTGTCCATCGTATCATCGGGCTTGTTTTGGATGTTACGGACCGAAGGAGACGCCAAATACTGCATCGTTGAGCGCCCGATGGGCAAAGGAAGGTGTTTCAGAGGACGACTTAATGCGGCTCTACCGGGGATTCAACGCCTATGCCGATGCATTCAGGAAAGAAAGCGAAGCGCACGAATAACATTGTCGGACGTTGTAATGACTTCGCGGGCGCGAGAATGTTTGCTGACCAGCGAAGTCCGGAACATTGAGAAACGGGAATACTATCTGACGAGGAACGTGGTATCATGAAGAACGGAACGATTAAAGTTGACTATCTCGCGCGCGTCGAAGGAGAAGGCGCACTGCTCGTCAAAGTCAAAAATAACGCCGTCACAGATGTGAAGTTCAGGATCTTCGAGCCGCCAAGGTTTTTCGAAGCTTTTTTGCGCGGAAGGAGCTTCAATGAAGTTCCTGACATTGTCGCGCGCATTTGCGGGATTTGCCCTGTCGCATACCAAATGAGTTCTGTTCACGCCATCGAACAGGCATTCGGAATCCCCGTAACCGGTCAACTGAGGGCCCTGCGCAGGCTCCTGTACTGCGGCGAATGGATCGAAAGTCATGTGCTGCACGTCTTCATGCTTCACGCTCCGGATTTTCTCGGTTACCAGGATGCGATTCGGATGGCAAAAGATCACGGCACCCTGGTGAAGCAGGCCCTGGAGCTGAAGAAAATCGGCAACGATATTGTAAATCTTGTCGGCGGCCGTGAAATCCATCCCATCAACGTACGCGTCGGCGGGTTCTACCGGTTTCCGACGAAGCTGGAATTGTCGAAACTTGCCGAACGCCTCAAGTGGGCGCTTGAGTTTTCCCTGAAGATGGTGGAATTCACGGGCACGCTCACCTTTCCTGAGTTCAGCCGCGACTACGAATACGTGGCATTGCGCCACGAGGAGGAATACCCGTTTAATGAAGGCCGCCTTGTGTCAAACAAAGGGCTGAATATCAGCGTGCCTGAATACGAATCACACTTCACCGAAGAACACGTTGAACATTCCAATGCGCTCCAGTCAGTTCACAAGGACGTCGGTGCATATTTGGTGGGTCCGCTTGCACGTTACAATCTGAATTTTGACAGGTTGTCAAAGACTGCGCAAAGAAGTGCACGGTCGGCCGGTCTCGGCAAAACGTGCGACAATCCGTTTAAAAGCATCATCGTGCGAAGTGTCGAGACAGTTTATGCGTGCGAAGAGGCATTGCGTATCATCGCTGAATATGAGATGCCGGATCGTCCCTCAGCAGTGGTAACACCTCGCGCTGGCAGCGGGTACAGTTGCACCGAAGCACCTCGCGGAATTCTCTACCACCGATATCGGATCGATGAGAACGGAAAAATACTTGATGCAAAAATTGTTCCCCCCACGTCTCAGAATCAGAAGACCATAGAAC